>CALBZH010000573.1 GCA_937889795.1 uncultured Syntrophobacteraceae bacterium
ACCACCGAGATCTACACTCTTTCCCTACACGACGCTCTTCCGATCTGAAAAAGATCCTGTCGATGGAGCGCGACTTCAACGCCCGCGCCGGGTTCACGTCCGCCCACGACCGGCTGCCCGAGTTCTTCAAGCACGATCCGCTGCCGCCGCACCAGGTGGTGTTCGACGTCAAAGACGAAGAGCTGGACCAGGTTTTCAACTGGTAGGGCAAGCGTCAGCCATCGGATATGCTTGTTACCAATGCCTGCTCCGGCGCACCCGCGGAGCAGGCATTGTTGTCATGGGCTGTGATCGAGAACGTACCAGTTCAATGCCACACGAGTGCGTGTCCATAGGAGTTCCTCGTCATGCCGACGCACGGATCCAGGTCAATCCGGTTCACTGAAAGAGGCTTGCCATGCAGCCATCACAGACTGTCGACTACTATGCGTGCGAAGATCTGCTGACCGATTCCGAACGGACAATCCGAGAGCGGGTGCGCCGGTGGGTTGAAGAACGCTATCTCCCTCACGCGTCGGACTGGTTCGAGCAAGGCGTCTTCCCCATTCATCTCGTTCCCGAAATGGCGGATCTGGGGCTCTTGGGCATGAAGCTCAACTCGCACGGCGGCCGCGGGTGGAACAGCATGGCTTACGGGCTCGTCTGCCAGGAAATCGAGCGAGGCGATTCCGGCCTCCGATCGTTTGTTTCCGTCATGAATTCGCTGGTGATTCATCCCCTTGCCACGTTTGGAACGGAGGCGCAGAAGGATCGATGGCTGCCGGGGCTGGTGAAGGGTGACGTGATTGGCTGCTTCGGGATGACGGAGCCGCAAGCGGGCTCCGACCCGCGGAGCATGCGGACGACCGCCGTGCGTGACGGAGGCGACTACCTCCTGAACGGCCGCAAGATGTGGATCACCAACGGGGAGATCGCCCACGTGGCCATCGTGTGGGCAAAGACCGAGGATGGCATTCGCGCTTTCCTGGTGGAGAAGGGCACGCCCGGATTCACGGCCCATCCCATTCAGCGGAAGATGTCCCTGCGGGCGTCGGTGACGTCACTCCTTGCGCTGGAGAACGTGCGCATCCCGGCTGAAAACCTCCTCCCGGGAACCGATGGCCTCAAATCCGCCCTCCAGTGTTTAAACGAAGCCCGTTACGGAATCGCGTGGGGGGCCGTCGGCGCCGCCATGGCTTGCTACGAATCCGCCCTCCAGTATGCCGGGAACCGGATTCAGTTCGGCGTACCGCTGGCCTCCTTCCAGCTGGTGCAAAGCAAGCTGGTGAAGATGCTGACCGAAATCACGAAGGCCCAGCTGCTCTGTGTCCGCCTGGGGCGCCTCAAAGACGAGGGGCGCGCCCATCACACCCAAGTCTCGCTCGCCAAGATGAACAACGCCTCCGAAGCCTTGAAGATAGCACGGGCAGCCAGGGATATGCTCGGGGCAACCGGCATCACCCTCGGACACCCGGTGATCCGACACATGCTGAACCTCGAAACCGTCAACACTTACGAGGGGACTCAGGACATCCACACGCTCGCCATCGGGCGAGACATCACGGGAATCAGCGCGTTCTCCCAAGGCGGGTGAGATGTGCTTCGAACCTGCCACGAGATGGCCCACTGGGCCCAAGCTCCTCGCCCGAGCCCTCAACCACCGGCGTTATCCCAGATCGAACGAGATCCCCTGGGCGAGCGGCATTTCGCTCGACCAGTTGATGGTGCTGGTCTGGCGGCGCATGTACACCTTCCAGGCATCCGATCCCGATTCGCGCCCGCCTCCCGAATCCTTCTCCCCTCCGAAAGCTCCTCCGATCTCGGCCCCCGAGGTGCTGACGTTCACGTTGGCAATCCCGCAGTCGCTCCCCTTCGCACTGAGGAAAAGCTCCGCCTCGCGGAGGTCGTTGGTGAAGATGGAGGACGTGAGTCCCTGGGGAACGCCGTTTTGGATGGCGATCGCCTCATCCAGGGTCTTGGCCCGCATGAGGTACAGGATCGGCGCAAACGTCTCTTCCAGGACGGCGGGAAGATCCGGCTTCGCCTCGCAAAGGCACGGCGTCACATAGGTTCCCGCCTCAAAGAGGTCTCCGGAAAGCACATCCCCACCGTACACGATGTCCCCGCCCTGCTCCCGGACCTCTCCGAGCACCCGCTGCATCTTCTGAACCGCCGCACGGTCGATCAGCGGCCCCATGAGTGTCCCCTTGTCCAACGGATCTCCGATCCGGACTTGACGGTAGGCGGCAACGAGGCGCTCGATCAGGGCATCGTAGACGCCTTCGAGGATGATCAGGCGTCGGATGGTTGTACAGCGCTGGCCGGCCGTTCCCACCGCACCGAAGAGGATGGCGCGTGCGGCTAGATCGAGATCCGCGTGCTCCGTGACGATGACGGCATTGTTGCCCCCGAGCTCCAGAAGCGGCCGTCCAAGCCGGGCAAGAACCGTCTGCCCCACTCGACGCCCCATGGCGACGCTGCCCGTCGCGGAAACCAGAGGCAATCGTCTGTCCGCGATCATGGCCTCGCCAACCCCGTGTCTGTCCCCGATCACGATGTTTAAAATGCCTTCCGGAAGCTTGTTCTCCTCGAGGACGCAACCCAGGATATGCTGGATGGCGAGCGCCGTGAGTGGCGTTCGGCTCGAAGGCTTCCACACGATCGTATCCCCCGCGACGAGCCCGATCATGGCATTCCAGGACCACACGGCCGCCGGGAAATTAAAGGCCGTGATGACGCCGATCGGTCCAAGGGGATGCCATTGCTCGTAAAGCCGGTGCATCGGTCGCTCACTGGGCATGGTGAGACCATAGAGCATCCGCGACTGCCCCACGGCAAAATCGCAGACGTCGATCATCTCCTGGACCTCCCCTTGAGCCTCCGCCAGAATTTTGCCGTTCTCCAGCGTGATCAGCTCGGCAAGGTCCTGCTTCGCCTCCCGCAGCCGCTGCCCGATCTGGCGCACGATCTCCCCGCGTCTGGGGGCCGGCACGGAGCGCCAGATTTTAAAGGCGTGCAATGCCTTTACCGCCACTCGGTCATAGTCCGCCGCCGTCGCCTGCCTGACCTCCCCCAGCACCCGTCCATCAATGGGGGACACGGAATCCAGCAGTCCTCCGCCGCATTCCAGCCACTCCCTCCCAGTCGCAGCGCCCGGGCTCACCGACTGCAGTCCCAGGTTCTTCAGAATCGTATCCATGGTCTCCCTCCGTTCACGCGACCCCGTCGCGCGACGCTCACTTGCAGGCGTTTGGCTGGACGCGATTTACAGCTGCCTGAGAAACTCCTCACTGGTGACCCCAATATCCTTGCAGATTTGCCGGAGCAAGACGGGCGAGACATCCCTCCCTGCATGGAAGGGAACCGTCGTACCCCTCCCGTCCGGGTGCCGAAATTGTTTATGCGACCCTCGCTGACGAATCTCCTGAAAACCAAGCTGCATCAAGATTGCGAACACCTCCTGCGATTTCAGTACTGGAATCCTGCCCATCTCAGGCCACCATGACCGTCTGCGTGCCCACGAATTCAGCCTCCAACTTAGGCACACCCTCTTCGAGGAGCATCTCGATCACTTCTTTCAAGTTCCTGTTCAGCTCATCCAAGCTTTCAGCCTGTGTGTGGGCTCCCGGGAAGCCCGGAACATAGCCCACATAAAGTCCAGTGTCCGGACACCTTTCAACGACCGCGGTAAACAGCCTCATACCATGTCTCCTCATGGACCAATGCAAATCAACCTGTCATCGATCTCAAGACTTCCTCCAGAATCGTCAGGCTCGTGTCCACTTCCTCCGCGGATATGGTCAGAGCCGGTGAGATCCGGATGGTGTTCTCGCCGCAGCCGAGGAGGAGGAGTCCCTTGGCGAACGCCGCCTGGACGATCGCGTTGCGCCAGTCGGGGGCACGTTCTTTGGTCTCGCGGTTCTTGACGATCTCGATCCCGATCATGAGCCCCTTGCCGCGCACGTCCCCGATGCATTCGTTGGATTGCTGCAGCGCATGCAAGCCTTCCATGAACTGCTCGCCCCGGGCGGCGGCGTTTGCCATGAGCGTCTCTTCCAGGAGGTCGATCGTGGCCAGGGCAGCGGCGCACGAAACCGGGTTCCCGCCGAAGGTCGAGGCGTGGGACCCTGCCTCCCAGTCCATCAAGTCCGCTTTGGCCACCATCGCGCCAAGCGGCATGCCAGAGGCGACGCCCTTGGCGATGGCCAGGACATCCGGGACGACTCCGAAGTGCTCGACCGCGAACATCTTGCCGGTCCGCCCCATCCCGGATTGAACCTCGTCCGCGACCAAAAAAATCCCGTACTTCGCGGTCAGCGCTCTGAGAGCGGCCAGGAAGCGAGGCGGGGGAACGATATAGCCCCCCTCCCCCTGGATTGGCTCGACAAAGACCGCTGCGACCTCCTCAGGTGGGACGCAGGTGCGGAACAGGACGTCCTCGATCCATTGAACGCATTCCGTGCCGCAACGATCCGCGCACATCCCGTGGGCACACCGGTAGCAGCTGGGAAAAGGCACGTGGGTGATCCCCGAGATCAGCGGGCTGTAGTGCCGTTTTTGCACGACCTTGCTCGCCGTAAGCGAGAGGGCTCCCATCGTGCGCCCGTGGAAGGCGCCGAAGAAGGCGATGTTGAGGTCCCGACGCGTGTGCCAGCGGGCGAGCTTGAAGGCGGCTTCGACCGCTTCCGCGCCCGAGTTGCCGAAAAAGACCTTGTGGGGCTCGGCCCCCGGGGCCAGCTCCGCCAATCGCCGAGCGAGGCGGATCTGGGCCGTGTAGTAGAAATCGGTTCCCGACATGTGAAGGAGCTGCCCGGCCTGATGCTTGATCGCCTCCACAACCCGGGGATGGCAGTGCCCCGTGGTGCACACGGCAATCCCGGCTGTCAGATCGAGAAAGGTATTCCCGTCGGGATCCCGGATCCATAGCCCCTCGCCCTTCTCCGCAACCAGCGGGTAGACTCGGGTATAGGACGGCGACACATATTGGGCGTCCTGCTCGATCAGAGCGGCGGCCTTGGGGCCTGGCAAGGGTGTCCGAATCTCAGGTCGTCTCATGGCGCCTTTGCCTCCCTGGCTTCTCATCTTTCCATCTCCACCATTTCAAACGCTCCGGGTCATGCACTTCATGGCTTGCGAAGTAGACGGCACAGCGAAAGACGTAGAGCATGCACCGGTCGATGTGACTTCCTCGAATCGTGCCCAGCCTCTCGTACATCGCCTCCGGATCCGCTCCCCGAAGATCATCCAGCCGGTAAAATCCCAGCTCTTCCAGGTCCCTGGCAATGCTCGGCCCGACGCCGGGAATGACTCGAAGCTCCTTGCTCATTGTCTCTCCCGTCCCTGGAGTTACAGGACTCCAAGGTCAACCAGGATCTGCCGGGTGATGTCGAGGCGTGCTTTCAGGAACGCGTCGTCCACGTTGGCTCCTTCGATGTTCGTGGCAAAACAGTAGAGCTGGCCCGACTTTTCAACTGTTCCGATAAACCACCCGATCGGCTGCCCGGCCCGCTGCACGGCTCCGGTCTTGCCGCTCAGCCGGTGGCTCGACGTGTCCTCCATCACGAGGATCCGTTTGACGATCTCCATGGACCGCGAGGAAAACGGCAAGTCGTTCTGGTAAAGGCGTCGCAGGAATTCGACTTGCTCGTCCGCCGAAATTCGCAGTCCCCCGTCCAGCCAAAACGAATCCACGGGACCCGTGAGATTCCGGTTGCCATATCCAACCTCGTCCACGAAGTGCTGCATACGCTCCTTACCCAGCCCTCGGGCCAATTCCTGGAAATACCAGACCACTGACGCCACCATGGCCGATTGAAGCGTCTGATCACGATTCCAGTCTGCAATCTGGTACTGTGTCCCATTCCAGGAGAGCATGGTGTTTTCGTCCTGGACGACTCCGGCTTCCAACGCCATGAGCGCGTTCATCACCTTGAAGGTCGATGCGGGAAGGAATCTCTCCTCACACCGTTCGGGGTTGTAACGCACATAGGACTTCGCGCTCACGGCGAAGAGGACGAACGCCCCCTTGACATTGGCGGCATCGAAGTATTTCTTGAAATCGGGTCGCAGCTCAACAGCCGGCACGGCAACCCGCGCCGGGTCGATGGGATGCAGCGTCGGGGGATCGGTCTCCGTAACCCCCGCTAGCACGTTTGCCGTCGCACCCCAAAACAGGCCCAGGCCCAGGAGGAGTGCTTTTTGCCCTTTGCTCAGTCCCATTCCAGTTCCTTTCATGAATTATGGCTCTCCGGGGAGCAAAGCGTTGACCGCTCCCGGATTTCATAGTTTACTGACTTCATACGGTTTCTATCATTTCCGCTCCCAGCCAACAAAGGATAAGCGCGATGCCGAGACAAGAGATCGATCTCCCCCACCGGTTGGAGTACCTGTCCATCCTGGACGAAAACGGGCAGGTGGATACGAGCCTGGAGCCCGACATCCCGGCGGAGCTGCTTCTAAAGCTGCACCGGGCAATGGTCCTTGGCCGCAGATTCGATGAGCGGATGCTCACCCTCCAGCGGCAGGGGCGCATTGGGACCTTCGCTCCCATCAAAGGACAGGAGGCATCCCAGATCGGGGCTGTTGCCGTCCTGAGCTCCCAGGACTGGCTGGTGCCCGCATTTCGGGAGACGGCCGCCGAGATTTGGCGCGGAAAGCCCATGGAAAACGTCCTCCTCCTGTTCAGCGGTTACAACGAAGGGGGGCAGATCGATGATGCGCTGAGGAATCTCCCCATCGCCATCCCAGTGGGCAGCCAGCCCCTGCACGCCGTGGGATTGGGCTATGGAATCAAATACCACAAGAAGCAGGAGGTCGTGATGACCTTTTTCGGAGACGGGGCAACCTCCGAAGGGGACGTTCACGAGGCTCTCAACTTTGCGGGTGTGTTCCAGGTCCCCGTCATCTTTGTCTGCCAGAACAACCATTGGGCTATTTCCATTCCTCGAGGCAAACAGACTCGAGCCAAGACGCTCGCTCAGAAGGCCCTCGGCTACGGCATCCCGGGAATGGCTGTCGACGGCAATGACATCCTTGCAATGGTTGCCGCCGCCAAGGAGGCCGTCGAGCGGGCACGGTCTGGGGGTGGACCGACCTTCATCGAGGCCATCACCTATCGCATGTCGGTGCACACCACTGCGGACGACCCCAAACGCTACCGCACGGACGAGGAAGTGCAGGAGTGGGTGAAGCGCGATCCCATCGTTCGCTTCGAAACGTACCTCGGGAGCAAAGGCCTTTTGACGGAAGAAGCGGCCAAGGCAGTGGACGAGGAGGTGAGGGCTGAGGTCAAGGCCGCGGAAGAACGATGGGCCAAGCGCATCGAGGGTCCTCTCGACCCCATCACCATGTTCGACGGGGCCTTTGCGGAGCTCCCGCCTCATCTGGTTTCCCAGCGGGAGGAGCTGAAGCGCGAGCTCGAGGCACAGAAACGGGAGGCGCACCATGGCTAAGATGACGATGGTTCAAGCGCTGAACTTGGCCCTCCGGCAGGAGATGGCGAAAGACGAGCGCGTGATCGTGCTTGGGGAGGATGTCGGGCTTGACGGTGGCGTGTTCCGAGTGACGGAGGGCCTCATCCAGGAATTCGGCGAGGAGCGCGTGATCGATACCCCGCTTGCCGAATCGGGGATCGCCGGCATGTCCATCGGCATGGCGGTCTACGGGCTCCGCCCCGTCTGTGAAATGCAGTTCTCCGGCTTCAGCTACTACGCGCTGCACCAGATGGAAGCCCACGCCGCCCGGCTGCGCTGGCGGTCCGGCGGCCGCTTCTCGGTGCCCATGGTCCTGCGATGCCCTTACGGAGGCGGCGTCCGGGCGTTGGAGCACCATTCCGAAAGCCGAGAAATCTACTGGGCCCACACACCGGGCCTCAAAATGGTCATCCCCTCGACCCCGCGCAATGCGCGAGCACTCCTGGTGAGTGCCATCCGGGATCCGGATCCTGTGGTTTTCTATGAGCCCAAAGCTTCTTACCGAGCATTCCGTGAGGAGGTCCCCGAAGAGGAAGAAACCTTTCCCCTCGGCACTTCGGTAGTCGCCCGGGAAGGGAAGGACGTGACGATCATCACCTACGGCGCCATGCTTCGCCCCACACTGGAAGCCGCCGAGCAGCTCAAGGAAAAGGACGGCATCGAGGCTGAAGTCATTGACCTGCTGACCCTCATGCCTCTGGACGACGCGCTTTTCACCGCATCCGCCCGTAAAACGGGGCGCGTCGTCGTTGTCCACGAGGCCCCCCGAACCTACGGCGCCGGTGCCGAGCTCGTTGCCCGCCTCGTCGAGAAGTCGTTCCTGTACCTGGAGGCGCCTGTCAAGCGCGTCACGGGGTTCGACATCGTGATCCCGCTCTACCAGCGCGAAATGGAGTATCTGCCAGGGGTTTTCAGAATTGCGGAAGCGGTCCGGGAGACGCTCCGGTTCTAGGATTGCACGACACAAGTCACCATTCGTGCGGTCTTGATGCTAGATGCTGGATGCCAGACGCCGGATGACGAGACCCCTTTCGATCTCGCATTTGGTTTTGTCTGGCATCCGGAATCCAGCATCAGGGATCTGGCATCTGAAGAATGAGGAGGCGGTATGTCGGTTGAATTCAAGCTCCCCGATCTGGGGGAGGGGATCCATGAAGGTGAGATCATTGACATTTTGGTATCCGTCGGGGATCCCGTGGAAGATGGCCAGCCCGTTCTCGTGGTTGAAACGGACAAAGCCACGACGGAGGTGCCCGCACCGGTCACGGGCACCGTTGAGGCTATCAACGTCCGCCCGGGCGACCAGGTGAAAGTCGGGCAGGTCCTCATGGTCTTCACGGAGAAGGGCGCTCCAGCGGCGCCAAAACCGCCCTCCCTCGAAGCCGAAAAACCCCCTGCTCCCTCGATACCGGTGTCTTCCCCGGAAAAGGCACCGGATGCGGCCGTGGCGCAAGCTCCTTCTCCGGCGACCGCCCCCTCAAGCGGCCCGGTTCCCGCGGCTCCCTCCACGCGTCGTCTGGCCCGGGAGCTTGGAGTGGACATTCGCTTGGTGACCGCAACCGGCCCTGGAGGTCGCGTCACACCGGAAGACGTTCGAGCCTTTGCACAGCAGGACCGCAGGATCGAGATACCTCTCGGGCTCGAGCCTGCCGTGACAGCGCCGACCGAAGAAGAGGTCGTCGTTTTGACGCCGCTTGCCGGGGTAGGCTCGCCCATGGCGGAGCCCGGCTCCGAGGTGGGACCGCTCATGGATTTTGCCCGCTGGGGCTCGGTGGAGCGAACGCCACTGCGGTCAGTTCGTCGGGCGACCGCACGTCACATGGCTCTCGCCTGGTCCCAAATCCCACACGTGGTCCACCAGGATGCGGCGGACATCACCGACTTGGAGGCGCTGCGGCAGCGACAGAAGGACTTCATTGCCGCTCAGGGTGGGGTGCTGAGCCTCACCGTCTTCGTGCTCAAGGCGGCAGTCGCGGCACTCAAGGAATTCCCCCGCTTCAATGCGAGCCTGGATGTGACCACCGAGGAGATCGTCCTCAAGCGCTACTATCACATCGGAGTGGCCGTCGACACGGACCGGGGGCTCATCGTGCCAATCATCCGTGACGTCGACCAGAAGAACATTCTGGATCTGGCCATCGACCTGAAAAACGTTGCGGAACGGACGAGGGAGGGAAAAGCGGGGAGAGACGACCTTCTCGGAGGCTCCTTCACCATCACGAACATCGGCCCATTGGGAGGCACGGCCTTCAGCCCGATCATCAATTTTCCGCAGGCAGCCATCTTGGGGCTAGCCCAAGCCCGATGGCAGCCAGTCGTGAAGGGGGACGCGGATAGGAGGGAGGTCGTGCCGCGACTCATGCTGCCGCTCATCCTGGCCTTCGACCACCGGGTGAATGACGGGGCCGATGCTGCGCGCTTCCTCAATCGCCTCAAGGAGATCCTGGAAGATCCTCAGAAGTTTATTTTGATATGATGATGGCGATGATCGCGCTTCGGGAGACGAATCCACCATGGTAATGGGCGAGCTCACTCAAGAAACGGATGTCCTGGTGCTGGGAGGTGGCCCCGGGGGCTACGCGGCCGCTTTTCGCGCGGCGGATCTCGGGATGGATGTGACGGTGCTCGATGCCGAAGGGCGGCTGGGAGGGGTCTGCCTGTTTCGGGGCTGCATCCCGTCCAAGACACTCCTCCACGTGACGGAGCTTCTGCACGACGCAAAGCAGGCTCAGGAGATGGGGCTTACCTTCGGAGCGCCACAGCTGGACCTGGAGCAGCTTCGTCGCTGGAAGAGCCAGGTTATCGAAAAACTCGCCGGAGGCTTGTCGGACCTTGCGAAGAAGCGCGGCGTGCAAGTGATCAAGGGTCGCGGGGTCTTTGAGAGCTCCAATCTCGTGCGGGTGGCCGGAGGGGAGGTCTCCCATTTCAAGTTCCGGCACGCCATCGTCGCGACGGGATCCCAGGCTGCGCCGCTTCCCGGTGGCGAGCTCAAGGCCGGCGGACGGATCATGGGATCCTCTGGCGCCCTGGCTCTTGCCGAGATTCCCGAGAAGCTCCTGGTGGTCGGGGCTGGTTATGTGGGTATGGAGCTCGGGTCCGTTTACGGGGCGCTCGGAAGCGAAGTGACGGTCGTGGAGGTCGGGAGCCGGATCATGGCAGGCGCGGACACTGACCTTGTCCAGCCCGTTGCACGCCAGCTGGCAGGGCTGTTCAAGGCCATCCACCTGAACACCCGCGTCACGTCCCTCGTCGAGGAAGGCAGCCAGGTACACGCCACCTTCGAGGGCAAGGAAAGCTTGCCGCCGGCAGCGTTTGACCGCGCACTTATCGCGATCGGGCGGCACCCGAACAGCAAGGGCATCGGTCTCGAAAACACTCAGGTCAAAACCGACGAGCGAGGGTTTATCGTGGTGGATGACCAACGCCGGACAGCGGACCCGCATATTTTCGCAATCGGGGACGTGATCGGCGGTGTTATGCTGGCCCACAAGGCCATGCACGAGGGAAAGGTCGCCGCTGAGGTGATCGCTGGTCAGCCCGCCGCTTTTGACTTCCAGG
>CALBZH010000574.1 GCA_937889795.1 uncultured Syntrophobacteraceae bacterium
AGATATCCACTCGTGACTGGAGTTCAGACGTGTGCTCTTCCGATCTCATGGCAGGGCCTCGGTCGCAGTAGCCGATGCAGCAGACCGGAAGGAGCGTAAAAAGACCATCCGGCGTCGTCCCCCCGACCTCGATCCCCAGTCGACGCTGAATGTGGGCAACGAGCGGCTCTTCCCCCTCCATCCAGCAGATCGTGCTGTCACAGACGCGAATCACGTGCTTCCCGACCGGCTCCCGATAGAGAAAATCGTAAAAGGTCGCCAGCTCATCGAGCTCAAGCGGGGTCAGACCGAGCAGCCCAGACGCTTCCCGTACCGCTTCGTCGCTCAGGTACCCGTAATGCTTCTGGAGCTCGAGCATGACGTCGATGGCGGACTCCCGGGGGTGCTCCCCGTGGGCGATCATGGCACTCAGTTTTTCGGTGAGATCGTTTGGCAGCATCGATTGTGCGTCCTCCGGCAGTCCAGCCGGTACCAGGAGCCAGGTGGCCGTAACCCCAGCGAGCGTCATTCCGGCGGTCTTTCAGCCGGAATCCGAATTCTTGCTGCGAGTAATGCTCATTTCTGGCATGCGCCGGCATGACGCAATCAGGGTCGGGCACCCGGGTACAACCACCTCGTCTCGGACACCCTGTTGTGTGACGTTGATCTCGGCCAGCGCGGAGCTTCATCCACCATACGTGAAGTCCTTGGGCAGTTCAACCCCTTCCGCTCGCAATGGGATTCCGGGACTGCCCTGAAGGCTTCCGTTGGCGAGGTTGAAAGGCATCAGTTGACAGATTCCGTCTCCGTCGGCTTCACCCGCAGCATTTCGCTCAAGGATCCTGCGTAACTCCAGTCCTCGGGTGTGACGAGGCGGGTGACCGCGCTTCCCTTTTGTCGACACGCCGCCACCCTCGATCCCGATGCACTGAGCCGAACATGACCGAATTCGAGCCAGCTGCAAGGGCTTGCGATGCCTTGCAGTTGGTGGACGATAGCCATGTCCACGGACTGCTCGTCCTGCATAAAGACAAGCCCAAGCTTCTGGAGGTGGTCGATGTAATCATCCACCTCCTGCAGGGTCTGGAAGCCCACTCGAGCCAGCTCGTCATCGGCACAGAATGTCTTTTCGCGCGTATTCTGCTCGAAATGGCCCCAACCGCCGGGATACTTGCGTTCGATGGACTGACGCAAAATAACGACCGAGATTCCTTCCACCAAAACCGCCATCGTCTTTCCTCGTGGAGCAGCATCAGGCTCACGGAACGGCGAGCAGCATCAACGCCGCCGTCCCCTCGCCCTATTGAAATGAAATTCCCTGCGGGTTGCGGCACGTGCGCCCCTGATCCCCGTCGCCATTTTCCGCAATTTGCCCGCTCCGCTCGCGTACCGTATCCGCAAATTGGCGGAGCTCATCCCCCTCGATCACTTCCTTTTCCAGAAGGATCTTGGCCAGATTTTCGAGGCACTCCTTCTGCTGGCAAAGGATCACATGAACGTGCTGGTGCGCTTCGGTCACGATCCGCGTGATTTCCTCGTCGATCTCCTGGGCCGTGCGCTCGCTGTATTCCCGCTCCCGGGCTCGGAGGCCGAGGTCCAGGTGGGCGGAGCGCGGATCCCGCGTGTAGGTCTGAGGGCCAAGCTTCTCGCTCATCCCGTATTCCGTCACCATGCTCCGCGCGATGTCCGTGGCCCGCTGCAGATCGTTCTGGGCTCCCGTCGAAATGTCACCGAAGATCATCTCCTCGGAGACCCGGCCGCCAAGCAGCACCTGGAGGCGATGGAGCAGCTCTTGGCGCGTCATGAGGTACCGGTCTTCGGTCGGGAGCTGCTGTGTGTAGCCGAGCGCCCCGATCCCGCGCGGAATGATCGACACCTTGTGGACCGGGTCCGTGTTGGGCAGCACCATGGCCACAATGGCGTGCCCCGATTCGTGGTAGGCGACGATCTCCTTTTCCTTGGGATTCATGGCGCGGTTCTTCTTTTCCAGCCCGCCGATGATTCGATCGGCGGCTTCCTGAAAATCGGCCATGGTGACGTGCTCGTGATCATGGCGAGCCGCGAACAGGGCCGCTTCGTTCACGAGGTTGGCCAGGTCGGCGCCGACGAAGCCGGGCGTCATGGTGGCGATGCGGTTGAGATCGACGTCCGGGCCCAAAATGACGTTCTTGGTGTGGATTTTGAGAATGGCTTCCCGACCGCGAATGTCCGGCTTGTCGATTGCCACATGCCGGTCGAAGCGTCCGGGCCGGAGCAAGGCAGGGTCCAGAATCTCGGGACGGTTGGTGGCCGCCATGATGATCACGCCGGCGCTGGGATCGAAGCCGTCCATTTCAACCAGGAGCTGGTTCAAGGTCTGCTCGCGCTCGTCGTGGCTGTGGATGGGGTTGAGCCCGCGCGCCTTGCCCAGGGCATCCAGCTCGTCGACAAAAATGATGCACGGAGCCTGATCCTTGGCCTGCCCAAACAGGTCGCGGACGCGCGCCGCCCCGACGCCCACGAACATCTCGACGAACTCTGAGCCGCTCATGCTGAAGAAGGGAACCCCCGCTTCACCGGCGACCGCTCTGGCCAGGAGCGTCTTGCCCGTCCCCGGGGCGCCCACCAGCAGAACCCCCTTGGGGATCCGGCCGCCCAATCGCTGAAATTTGTCGGGTGTCTTCAGGAACGCAACAATTTCTTCGAGCTCCTGCTTCGCTTCGTCGATTCCCGCGACATCCCCGAAGGTCACCTGAATGTCTTTTTCCGCGAAAACCCGAACGCGCGCCTTGCCGACGGAGAGCACTCCCTGGGGGCCGGCACCCATGCGCCGAATCAGGAAGCTCCAGAAGATGACCAAAAGCGCAATGGGCAGCAGCCACGAAATCAGGCCACCAATCCATTTGTTCTCGGCCTGGCCGGTGTAGTTGATCCCTTTTTTGTCGAGCAGC
>CALBZH010000575.1 GCA_937889795.1 uncultured Syntrophobacteraceae bacterium
GGTCAAAGGCGAAGCCGACGTCTGGGACTACTACGCGGGGACGGCGACCATCCGGGACGCGCTGCCGCTGCTGGTGGTGCTGACGCTCGCCGCGACCGGCTCGGAGATGAACAACGGTGCCGTGCTGACCAACGAGGATACGCTGCAGAAATTCAACATCGGCTCACCCCATCTCTTCCCGAAGGTGTCCATCCTCGATCCGACCGCAACCTACACGGTACCGGCCCGCTACACGGCCTACTCGGCCGCGGACGCCATCACCCATCTGCTGGAAGGATATTTCACGAGCACGGACCCCGAAACGCCCATCCAGGACCGGTTTGTCGAAAGCCTCGTCGAAACGATCATGCAAAGCACCGAGCGGATCCTGAAGAGCCCCGAGGACTACGAAGCGCGCGCGAGCATGATGTGGTCGGCGACGTGGGCTCTCAACGGCTTTCCAACGGCCGGCATCGGGATGCATGGGTTTCCAAACCACATGATCGAGCATTCCCTGAGTGCCCTCTTTGATGTGCCGCACGGCGCGGGACTCTCCATCGTGCTCCCTGCCTGGATGCGCTACGCGGCCCGATCGGCCCCCGACAAATTCGCCCGTTTTGCGACAAGAGTTTTCGGCATGAATGGCCAGAGCCGGCAGGAGGCGGCCGAGAAGGGCATCCAGGCTTTGAAAGACTGGTTTGACCGGATCGACACCCCGACACGCCTTGCCTCGTTTGATATTGGTGAGGAAGACGTGGATCGCATCGCCGAGAATGCGACGATGCTGGCCAAGAAATGGCGGCTCAGCCCCTATACGAAGGATGTCATCGCCGAGATCCTGCGGCTTTGCCTGTAGGCTGTCATGATCGAGTCACCTGTGAGCGGCGATGGTCTGGTTATCGATTGCTTACCTCTTAAGATGGTGTTAGTTTTAGGTGTCAAGAGTAAGATACAATCTAAAAAGGTAAGATGAGATGCCCATAGTAAGAGCCTCCTCGAAGGGGCAAATCGTTATTCCCAAAGCAATCCGGGAAAAGCTGGGTATCGGACCGGGTAAAAGAGTCCTCTTTCGGCTTGCGGGCGACCATGCGGAGATCGTCCCCTTGGCCGACGAGCCCATCAAAGCCATACGCGGCATCCTGAAGTCGGAGATTTCGCTGTCAGAGGAATTGCTCAAAGAAAGAAAGAGAGATGGCGAGATCGATGAGAGACGTGGTGCTTGACTCGCACGCGATCTTGAAGTTCGTCCAAGATGAAGCCGGTGCCGAAAAAGTGGAGGAAATCCTTAAGGCTTCTCACAGGGGTGAAATCCGGGCTTTTCTAAATGAGATCAATCTGGGAGAGATTTACTACATCACCGTCAGGAAGATGGGGATGGAGGTTGCAACCGAGCTCCTGGAACACATGGGGAATCTTCCCATTAAACGCGTACCGGCGACTTGGGACGTCATCGCCGCGGCATCGAGGGTAAAGGCACAATACGCCCTATCGTATGCCGATTGTTTTGCCGTAGCGAGTGCGTTGCGGTGGGGCGCTGCTATCGTGACAGGAGACCCGGAGTTCAAACGCGTTGAGCATCTCGTTGAAGTCGACTGGATCTGAAGAAGGTATAGTCGATGACTACCCGAGTGAACGAATGACGACGACGGATCTGGCTGGCATCCTCGATCGGGAGCTCGTCTTTACGGCCTATTGCAGCAGCGGGCCGGGAGGGCAGAACGTCAACAAGGTCTCCACGGCGGTTCAGCTCCGCTTCGATGTGGCGGGGTCGCGATCGCTTCCAGATGATGTGCGGGAGCGGCTGATCCGGCTGGCGGGGAAGCGCATGACCCGGGATGGCATCCTGGTCATCCAGGCCCAGCGGTTTCGGACGCAGGAGCAGAACCGAAGGGATGCACTCGAGCGGTTCATTGAGCTGGTGCGCGCCGCGGCCGTCAAGCCGCGAAACCGCCACAGAACCAAGCCTACCCAAGCTTCCAAAGAGCGCAGGCTCGAAGCGAAACGTCAGCGCAGCTTGCTCAAGACCCAGCGAAAGCCCTCCGAGGAGTGAAGCATTCCTGATTGGTCCAGCCATTCCTCGCCCCATACCATGTCCTGCAATCCAATCTGATACCATGATGATAAAGTAGCAAGAAACTAGCTTGATTCCCTATGGAAGAGGTGGTATTGGTTGGACCAATATCGAATTTGAAAAATGGTTGATCCAAAATGCAGGCAATGCGGGGACAGGGTAGGATACAATGAGCGATACGGCAGCGAACACGGCTGAGGTCGGCAGTCCGCGGTCGAAGTATCTGTACGGTGAGATCGTGGGCAGGATTCGGCACATGATCGATTCCGGGGAGATTGGCTTCGGGGACCGTCTGCCTTCTGAGAGAGCCCTTGCGGGCCAGTTCAAAGTCTCGCGCAATTCCATCCGGCAGGCGATTCAGGCGCTTGCGGAGAAGGGCATCCTGGAAAGTCGCCAGGGGGACGGGACCTATGTGAGCAGCCCGGATGCCGGAAAGTTCGAAGGGGCACTTGCGGCAGTCATTCAGGCCCAGCAGGAATCGCTCCGGGAAATCATGGAATTTCGCCTGCTGGTCGAGCCTCAGATTGCCGCCCTGGCCGCGCGCCGCATCACGCGCGCGCAGCTCGACCGACTGAAGATCATCGTCTGCGACCAGGAACGGAAGCACCTTGCAGGGGAGGGCGACGGTGGTCTCGATGCCGCCTTCCATTTCGAAGTCGCGAAGGCGGCTGGGAACCGGGTGCTTCTTCGGGTGGTGAAGACGATCACGGAGATCGTGGACGAGAGCCGTTCGGAGCTGTTCCAGAGTCCGGAGCGCCGTCGGCTTTCGGTTGTGGGTCACCTGAAGCTGATCACCGCTCTAGAGAGCGGAGACCGGGAGGCGGCTTCAGCGGCCATGAGGGAGCATCTTCATTCGGTTGAGCGAGCCGTTTTGGGGGCTGAAGGCAGCGAGCCAGGCGTATAGCCCTGGAGATTGGGTCTTTGAGGGTAGGTTCCCGCAGATCCTGCAGTGGGGAGTGGATGGGGGAGCGATTCCCCGGATTTAACAAGAAGGATCCGACTGATGGTAACGATTCTTGCGATGTATCTTGCGGTGGGTGTTGTGGCGGGGATCCTGGCGGGGCTGCTCGGAATCGGAGGCGGCCTCGTGATTGTCCCGATGCTGGTTTTTTGTTTCACACTCCAGGGCGTATCCAATGAATCGATTATGCATCTCGCGCTCGGGACATCCATGGCCAGCATCATCTTTACGGCTGTGTCGAGCTTCATGGCGCATCACCGGCGCGGGGCCGTTCACTGGGACATCGTGAAGCGCATCACGGTGGGGATTCTGACCGGCACCTTCCTCGGCTCCTGCATCGCCGCCCGCATGTCGACCGAGTATCTCAAAGGCTTCTTCGTGCTCTTTCTCTACTACGTGGCGTCGCAAATGCTCACCAACAGGAAGCCCAAGCCGTCGCGTGGGCTTCCCGGACTGCCCGGCATGTTCGGGGCCGGCAACGTGATCGGGGTCGTCTCCAGCCTCGTTGGCATCGGCGGCGGGACCCTCTCCGTGCCGTTCATGGTCTGGTGCAACATCCCGGTCCACCACGCCATCGGGACATCGGCGGCGATTGGATTTCCCATTGCGATCGCGGGAACGGTCGGTTACGTTGTGAACGGCCTGAGGGTATCGGGGCTACCGGAGCTGTCCATCGGCTACGTGTACCTGCCGGCTCTGTTCGGAATCGTGGCTGCGAGTGTTCTGACGGCGCCCCTTGGGGTCCGCCTGGCCCACAGCCTGCCCGTTGATCGGCTCAAGCGCGTGTTCGCCGTTTTGCTTCTCATCGTGGGGACGAGGATGTTCTATGACCTGGTCAGGAGACTGGTCTGACACGGTGACCGCCGATCCCGCTGTTTTGCATGGACCCACTTCCAGGAAAGGCGTGGCCTTGATGAATAGGGAAACCAATGGAAAGCGCTCCGTCGAGGACGCCCCCAACGATTTATTCAAGTACGCGGTGGACCGCGAAGACCTGAAGGCACTGCTGGAGGCGTTCCCGAACGAGTCGCCGGAAGTCCGGAGCAAGGTGGAATACGAGCTTCAGATTCTGAAATTCATCGGGGTCGGCTGGTCCATTTCCTACTTTTTGCAGGACTCGCCCTTCAAAGATCAGATTGCCGGGGAGTATTGGACGGCCGTCCACGGGCTTTCTCAGAGCATCTCGTCCAGTGCCGGGATGATGGTGGGGAAGGAGATCGACTATTTCCGGGAGCTTCGAGATCGCCTGGATCTCTACATCAACGCGCTCGCAAAGCGCCTGGATGCTCCGGAGCCTGCCGTGATCATCGGACCGGAATTCGCCAAGATCTGTGGCAGTTCGGATGACATCCACACGGTGATGGCGGGCTCCAAAATGTTCATCGTGCTGCTGGCCGCCGTGAAGGAGTACCTGGAGACGATCGAGCTGCTTGGGACGACGCGCCCGCAGGGCATCCCCCACTGAGGCTTATCGACGGGACTGTTGGCTCCGGGTGGACCCGAGAGGTCTATCCGTGCGCACCTTGAGGCCTTTCGGTAGCGCCGCCATGGAAGGCGGCGTTACCATCATGATCGGCGAGTGCGTTGTTTCCTGGCCTGTTTTCTCATGGCTTCAAGAGGGCAGCACACCCCGTCCCGAGCTCCAGCTCCCCTATGATCTTCCTTTAAACCGTGAGGCTCGAAAGCCCCAGCTTCTGCCGTTTCCCCTCGATGTGGCGCCGAATAAGGATGGCCGCCTTTTCGGGATCCGGCTCCACGGCGAACGTTGCCCCCACCACGTCATTGAGCCCTTCGGTCAGGAGCTTGACGACATTCATGCTTCCCGTGACGGGCGGCATGGGCCCCAGCACGGTGTAGACACCGGAGGCGACGAAGTAGACCCCGATGGTGACCGCCTTTTCTGAATACCACTCGGGGGCGGCGCCGGCGAGGGGCAGGTCGCTGATATCCACTCCCAGGGCGTTGGCAAGAGCGGATGCCAGCACCAGGATGCGCACGTTGTCCACGCAGCTTCCCATGTGCAGCACCGGAGGAATGCCGAGGGCGGTGCAGATTTCTCCGAGGCCCGGTCCGGCGAGCTTGGCGGCCTCCAGTTGTTTGAGCCCCGCCTTGGCCGTGGCGACCGCCGCGCAGCCCGTGTCCACCACGAGGATGTCGTTTTCGATGAGGCGCTTCGTCAGCACCACGTGACCCAGGTCCTGTTTGATGCGCGGGTTGTTGCACCCCACGATCCCCACGGCCCCGCGGATCTTGCCCGCCTTGATGGCTTCGATGAGCGGCGTCGGGGTCCCACCGAGCGCTCCCACGATACTCTCCACCGAAAAACCGCCCGTCGATGCAACGGACTCGACGGGGATGTAGACCTCGCCGCGCCGGCCAAAGTTGTCGATGGCTTCCCTCACCAGCACTTCCGCCAGCTCGGCCGCGTTCTCGGGATGGAATTCCCGATGCTCCATGCCCGGAAAGTGAGCCTTGTCGCTGGTCGAGATCATCTTGGTGTGGTAGCAGGCGGCCACGTTGCCAATGGACGGCATGATGCACTGGTAGTCCACGATCATCATGTCCACGGCGCCGGTCGTCAGCACGAGCTCCGTCGTGAGATGATTTCCCGCCATCGGAATACCCGCCCGCATGAGGAGCTCGTTGCCCGTGCAGCAGACGCCGGCCAGGTTGATGCCCTTGGCGCCGTTGGCTTCGGCGAGCTTGAGGAGCTCGGGCGCCTGACAGGCGGTCAGGAGCATTTCAGAAACCACCGGATTGTGTCCGTGGACGACGATGTTCACCTCGTCCTTTTTCAGCACGCCGACGTTGACCCGGTTGGCGCCGGGCTTGGGAACGCCAAAGAGGATGTCCGAAACTTCGGTTGCGATCATGGAGCCGCCCCAGCCGTCGGACAGGGCGTTGCGCATGCCGTGCAGGAGCAGCGTCACCCAGTTGTTGTCGACGCCCATGTGGGTCCGGTGCATCATCTCCGAGGTTTCCCGGTCGATCCCGCGGGGAATGATCCCGAGCTTCTCCCAGATCTCGCGGCGTTTGGCGGGGGCTCGGGAGACGAGGGTCACCTGCTTTTTCCGGGTGCCGTAGTCTTCCATCATGGCGTCGGCGAGCTCGGCGGCAATGGCTTCAGGTGCTTTTCCGTCGGCCTGGATCCCGTATTCCGCCGCAACCGATTTCAGCTTCTCCACTTCCCGGATCCGATACCCCGGCGCTTCGCCCTTGGCGACTGCTCCCAGCACTTCCACCAGGTCGCGTCCGTGGTCCGAGTGGGAGGCCGCTCCGGCGGCGATCATGCGTCCCAGGTTCCGGGCGACGATGATGTCCGCGTCGGCACCGCATACGCCGCGCTGCGGTCCCTCGCCGAAAGGATCGATCCGGCACGGTCCCATGATGCAGATGCGGCAGCTGAGCCCCATCTCACAATAACCGCAGTTGGGCTGTTGGGCTTCAAAACGGTCCCATACCGTTTCCACCTGGTCGCGCTCTGCCTTCCGAAGCAGCAGCTGTCCATCTTCCGTGATGGTCTTCGTCGTGATGGTGTCACTCATGGATATCTCCTTGGGTATACAGCAACGGGAAACCATCAAGAGTCCCGTCGTTGAGGACGGTAGCGCCGCCTTCCACGGCGGCGTTTAGCACCGCGATCGAGATCAGCGCATCTTCGAGCTGGCTCTTAATTCGATCGCCATCAGATCGGAAGAGCGTCGTGTAGGGAAAGAGTGTAGATCTCGGT
>CALBZH010000576.1 GCA_937889795.1 uncultured Syntrophobacteraceae bacterium
CCAGATCGCCCGCGTGGGAAGCGAATACCAGGTCCACCTGTTTCGGCGCGAGGACGGGCGCGCCGTGATGCTGATCAAAGTCGAGCGCACGGATGATGATTCGCCGGACGCCGACCGGCAGCTCGCCGATCTGGTGGCTTCCGAGATCCGCAAGCAGATCCTGGTGCGAGCCCAGGTGGAGGTCGTCGATTATGGAACGCTGCCGCGCACCGAGCGGAAGAGCAAACGGGTGTTTGATCACAGGACTATCGAGGTTTAATCGAAAAAAGGAGGCAACATGAGGGGGAGAGGATCAAGACGTGCGAAAGGATTGCTGTGCGGCTTGGCGGTGATGGGGCTGCTGATTGGGGCTGTGGGGATCGGGTCCGCCCAGGAGCCCATCAAAATCGGCGCTTTCTTTGCGCTTTCGGGGCCTGCGGCCCCGATTGGCACTCCGACCAAGCTGGTGGCCCAGATGGTCGTGGACAAGATCAACAAGGAGGGTGGGATCGACAAGCGCCCGCTCGAGCTGGTGTTCGGCGATACGGAAAGTGATCCCACCAAGGCCTTGATGGAGGCCAAGCGCCTTGTCGAGAAGGAAAAAGTCGTGGGCATCATTGGGCCCACCCGCACCGACGAGGGCATGGCCGTCAAGCCCTTTATCGAGGACGCGGCGCACCTCCCCATCGTAATGACCATCGGAGGCGATCCGGTCATCGCCGGCGGCAAATTCGGACCATTCAAATGGACCTTCAAAACGCCCCAGCGGACTTCGGTTGCGGTCAAAAAGGTGTACGAGTACCTGAAAAAGGAAAAGCTGACCAAGGTCGCGATGCTGACGGCGACCGACGGATTCGGCAAAGACGGCGCCGCATGGCTCGATCAGCTCGCTCCCGAGTTCGGGTTGGAGCTGGTCTCCAAGGAATCTTTCGCGGCGACGGACACCGACATGACGCCCCAGCTGGTCAAGGCGAAGGCGAGCGGGGCTCAAGTGCTCGTCTGCTGGACCATTGGACCGGCCGGTGCTCGAGTCGCCAAGAACGTGAAGCAGCTGGCTCTCGGAATCCCCCTGGTTCAGTGCCATGGCATTCCGGACCCGAAGTACGTTGAGCTGGCCGGCGAGGCGGCCGAAGGCAGCATCATGCCGTCCACCAAGCTGATGGTGGTCGACCAGCTTCCCGATAGCGACCCCCAGAAAGCGGTCATTCTGGAGTTTGTTAAGCTCTACAAGGACACCCACCACTTTGATCAGCAGTACCCGATCAACACGCACTCGGGATATGCCTGGGATGCGATGTACCTTCTCGCCAATGCCATGCGCCAGGCGGGGACGGATCCCGAAAAGCTCCGCACCGCCATCGAACAGACCAAGGGCTACATCGGGATCAGCGGCGTTTATAACCTCACGCCGGAAGACCACAATGGGCTGGGGACCGACTCCCTGGTCATGGTCAAGGTGGAAAAGGGCAAGTTTGTGATGGTTCAGCCCTGACGGGTCGAAATTTGTATTGACAAGTCGGTCGGGCGCAGGCTATGTGAAGACCACTTGTTATCACATCTAAACTGAAAGGCCTTTGTGATGTTCAGTCATTCGATCCGTATCAATCGTTTTTGGCGCTGGTGGCGCAGCACGGAACGGGACAGGTGCGCCGCCGGAGTCGGGTCGAGCTGAGCAACCGAAAGCAGCGACTGAAGTAAGACCGAGGACCGTGGGCCACCTGGCTCACGGTCCTTTCGTTTTGATGAGGGGACCGTGGGAATTTCCCGCGATCCCCTTTTCTTTTGCCCACGGGCCGGAATGGCTTCGCGGAGCGGATGGACGATGCACAGCGAGGAGTCACGTCATGTTGGTGGTAATGGATCAGAAAGCGACGCCGGAAGAGGTCGAAGGGGCGGTCAAGGCCATCGAAGCACGCGGATACATGGCTCGCCCGATCCCAGGCGGGGAGAGGGTGGCCATCTGCGTGCTGCATAATCAAGGCTCGGTTGAGCCCTCGCTCTTCCTCGGGCTTTCGGGGGTCAAGGAGGTGATCCCTGTCACGCGGCCTTACAAGCTGGTGAGCCGCGAGCTCCAACATGAAGACTCCGTTGTTCGCGTGGGGAATGTCGCGATCGGAAACGGCCATTTGACGCTCATCGCCGGGCCCTGCGCCATCGAGAGCGAAGAGCAGGCGCTCACCATCGCCAGGGCCGTCAAAGCGGCGGGAGCCGAGCTGTTCCGCGGGGGCGCGTTCAAGCCCAGGACATCGCCGTATGCGTTTCAAGGGCTCGGAGAGGATGGCTTGAGAATCCTGGCCCGAGTCCGTGAGGAAACCGGCATGCCGGTCGTCACCGAGGCCATGGACCACGAGGTGTTCGACCTCATCGAGGAATACGCGGACATGGTCCAGATCGGGACCCGCAACATGCAGAACTTCAGCCTGCTCAGACGCGCCGGGCGGGCGAAAAAACCCATCATGCTCAAGCGCGGCATGTCCGCAACGATCGAAGAATGGCTGATGGCCGCCGAGTACATCATGGAAGGGGGAAACACCCAGGTGGTTCTGTGCGAGCGCGGGGTGCGCACCTTCGCTCACCACAGCCGCAATACGCTCGACCTCTCCGCCATTCCGGTCGTCCAGAAGGAAAGCCATCTTCCCATCATCGTCGATCCCAGCCACGCCGCCGGCAGGCGGGGGCAGGTCATTCCCTTGAGCCGCGCGGCGGTTGCGGTAGGGGCTCACGGGCTTATGGTCGAAGTGCACCATCAGCCGGAGCTGGCGCTCAGCGACGGGGCCCAGTCGCTCTATCCCGAGCAGTTCGAAGACTTGACCCGCCAGGTGCGGTCCATCTTTTCACTGTTTGGGAGCGCCGAGGCAGGGAATGCGATGACAGGGCGAACCGCTTGAAAGGAAAGGGGCACGATGAAGCTCAGACTTTACCCCTCGCGGGATGAATTCAATGAAATGGCGGAACGGGGAAACCTCGTCCCCGTGTGCCTCGAGATCCTGGCAGAGATCGGAAGAGCACACGTCTGAACTCCAGTCACGAGTGGATATCTC
>CALBZH010000577.1 GCA_937889795.1 uncultured Syntrophobacteraceae bacterium
CCACTCGTGACTGGAGTTCAGACGTGTGCTCTTCCGATCTTCACTACCCGAACCATTTCAAGGCATACGGAAACAGCCTGTGCCCCTTCCACAACGATAACAATGGCTCACTCGGTTTTCGGAACGGAAGATTCAAGTGCTTTGCCGGCCACTGCGGCGTCAGCGGCGATGTTTTCGACCTTTACATGAAAATCCATGATTGTGGTTTCAGTGAGGCCATCAAAGGCCTTCAAACTGAAGCACGGATCACACCGGAAAGACAACAAAGGAACGTTGCTGCTGAAAAGCCACCACCACCTGAAGCAAAGGATAAGTCGGGACCCGACTTTACAAAAAGATACGATCTTCTGTTAGGAGCCGGTCGTATCCCTTTCGAAGCCGTCGAGTACCTGGCAAAACACCGGGGTCTATCCGAAAAGCTCATCATGAAACTGGAAGAGGACAAAATGGTGAGTTGGCTCGACGACGCATACACTCAGGCAATTGTCTTTCCCCTCTTCAATACCAATGATCCTGGTGAGATGGTTGGATATCAGAAAATCCCTATTTTTGGAGGCGTGAAGCGGTTCGCCGCCGATACAGCCGGAAAACTCGCCGTATTCAGTTATGGGCAAACTGGGCCTGTAGTCGTAACAGAGGCAATTCTTGACGGTCTCAGTGCCATGGAGTGCGTCACGTGCTCGATGCTCTGCATCATGGGAAGCGGAGGGATAGAAAAACTGACGGAGCACAAGGGCAAGGACCTGGTTCTTTTCCTCGATAACGACGAGGCTGGACAGAGCGCCACCCGAAAGGCCATCCGAGTACTCAACCGGCGGTGTCGAGTAGTCGATTGGAGTTTGGCTCCTGCTGGCATGAAAGATGTTAATGAACTCCTTAAAGCTGGCCATAGGGACATCATTTCAAGGATGATCCTAGAGGCACAGCCGCCAACTGTTTCCCATTGCGATCTTCTCGACCAGAACTTTATCGATGGCTTCAAGTTTCCGGAACCGGTTGAGCTTGTTGGCAGCAACTGTCAGACAGATCTCTTGTCCGGGGCCAATGCTCTACAAAACCATATCGCCACTCCCGATAACAAATTGGCCCGCACTCCCTCAGGACTTGGAAAAACGACGCTTGCAGTGGATCTGGCCTACGAGCAAGCCAAGGACAAAGTCGTCTATTATTATTTACCGAATCACAGGACAAGCGATGAAGTGGTCGAGAGACTACGGGTGTCGCATCCGGATCGCGACATTCCAGTGGTACATCTAATGGGACGTGGCAGCAGGTGCAAAGAAGGGTCGCGAGTTGTGTGCGCAATGAGCGCCAAAGCCAACGCCGCTATGAAGAAAGGTTATGACCCGGGCGAAGTGCTCTGTCCCAAGTGCGAATTGAGGAAAAAGTGCCGCTATGCGTCGCAGTTGGCCAAAATCAGGAAAGAAAAACGCGGTCTGATTATCGCACCGCATTCTTACATTCCGATCCACCTCGCCCCACCAGACGACGAGAACGCCCCTGGGAAACTTGCCTACATAGACGAGAATCCTTCCGAAGTCATGCTCCATCCTTCAGAGCCGTGCGGAATCGAAGACTTCAATGTGCTCAGGCCTTACATAACGGGCGATTGTGCTCGGTTCTTTGATATGGTGCAGCGGCTTATCCGTGATGTCCACACCGATCTGGTACTCAAGAAAAAGAAGATTGCCAGATACTACACGGCGAATTCTCCTGTGGAGCTTTGGAAGGACCGACTCTCGCTCTGGGATGCACTGGGAATTATCAAGGAGGAAGCCGCCAAGCTCTGCAGTTGCGCTTCGACTCAGCTGCAAACCATGCCTACCAGCCACCTGTTTGAAAGAGATATTCCGCTGCTTGCGCTCAATTGGTTGAAAGCCGCTCTTCTTAATGACTCGGTCGCCTACCTGGAAATCAGGGATAACGGGAAAGCGGTCTTCGTGCACATGGTGAAAGAAAGAGTCGATCCGAAGTGCAAGATCATCCTTCTTGACGCCACTATCGATTACGATGAAGCTCAGTTCCTGTTTGAACGCGAATTTGACACGCTCGATATCAACATCCCCTGGGAAGGAAAAAGAATTCACATTCGAACAGGCATGGGGATTACCAAGACAAAGGACATCGCAAGGAACAACGATACAGCCCAAGTGGTCAAAGCCCTTGAGACCGCCGCCTATTACCTGGATTCTCCCAAGAACCTGTACCTGGCCACATACAAACACCATGAAAGGCAGTGCGGGCGAATAATGGCCAAAATTCTACCTTTAAGCAATGTGTTGACGGGGCACTTCGGTGCCATCCGGAGCTCAAATCGGTATGAGGACTGTGACAGCGCGATCCTTCTAGGTGCGCTTCGGGTTCCTCCTGAAGCCCGGCTGGATACTGCCGCCATGCTGTTTCCACACGATCCCGATAAGCAGAAACGATGGATGCAGCACAAAGTCTATGAAGAAGTGTACCAGAATGCTCACCGTCTCCGTCTCATCCGAAATCCAGGCCGGACTCTTATCATTGTTGATCGAGAATGGCCGGACTACCTTCTGGGAGAACCCGATTTGGTCGTTTCGATCAAGTCCACGAAGACAAAAATCGGACGGGCTGTGGAAAGGGCACTCCACTACATCGCTGAAAACCGGGAACTGGGTAAGGAGGACTGCTCAAAGATAGGCGTGGGGTTGAAAGAGGACAAAAGCAAAATCGATGGCGAATACGACAGGCGGTACGGCGACGAGATGATACTGTTTTCCGATGCGAACTGGTGGACGGCACTCACACGTGCGATCCAGGAACAAAGGCCCGACATCGAAGCGACGAGCCTGCGAAGCAGACACGGTAAACCCTGTAAGGTGTTACACATTCAAGGTAAGGAATAATCATGCTTTTTCTCTTAATAATATACTTAGAGAAAAAGCATGATTATTGAGCCTTACTGCGCGTGGGTTTACACGGTTTTCACGGGCAAATTGTGGTTTTTTAGTCCATGTTTTTCACTTCTTACAGGAAAAGAGAAGTCACGGTGAGGGATTCATGGATTCCTCAGAAGGAAGAGTTGAGGCCGTAGAAGTCGGTCAGAACCATGCCATCGAGTGGTACGATCGACTCCTGTCGCACATTACGGGGGGCAGCGGAAGAACATGGATCATTGGAGCGAGATCCGGTTTCTCGCCCAACGAACTCTTTACGAGGTATAGCAACCACGTATCAGCTTGTCCCACGTCGTTACGTGGAAGATGGACACCAAGTCTGGAGTCCCTCTCATTCCAGACCCAGGAAGAAGACTACGATGGGTGAACTGAAACTCGATAGCAGGCAAACCGCAATAATCGTGATCGACCTTCAAAAAGGTATCGTCGGCAGAAGCTGTGCTCCTCAATCCTCCTCCCCGGTGGTCGATAATGCAGCGCATATTCTTGTCAGTGCACGGCAAGCCGGATTCCTAGACGTTTTGTGCGGGATTGCCACCGAGTTTGGTGTGGAAAGCGCGGCGGGTGATACTTTCAAGCGTGGCTACGAACTGGTTCTGGTTGAAGGTGCCATGACAGGCCTCACCGCAGAGAGTCACGCCAATGCCGTTGAACGCATTCTTCCTCGCATCGGTCAGGTGCGCAGCACTGACCAGGTCGTTGGTGCTTTTGACTTTTGAGGTTTAAAAGCGATTACAATTCCAAAATTGTGCAATTGCGCAATTTTGGAATTCTTTAATTCATACCAGATTGTGAAATCCGTAAACATCAATATAGACCTCTGGCTCAGCAAAAGGTCCGACGATGTGTTTACACTCTCTGATGCAAGATGAAAGGATAGGAGTCTTTACAAAGAAAGCTGAACAGAAACGAGTGCCGTGTCGTCCACCAATCACTCTTTTGTTTTGATAGTGCTCTTTCACCACCATGGTGTCAAATGATGCCAGGTTGCACATCGCAACTCTGATGTCTTGATCAGACGTGGACTGGCATCTCTCGAAATATGGTATAATATCTTGACCAAACAACTCTGCGAGTGTGACTGTTTGCTTTTCGGAAGGAGACTTCTTCTTTCTATCCCAGAACTGAAAAGCCGAGCATAGGAAATCGCGACAATCGATGTATATATCAGCGATATCGACCTCCAAGGTAACGAGAATTGAGGCGGTCTTGTCCTTTGAAGTATTATGTTTCAGTGCATAGTAACGTCCACCTGTTTCATCGCCGCAAGCGCAAATTCCAGTAAGAGGGGTCTCAGAGAAGATATCGTTAATAGAAGGTTTCTCGGATGCAAGAATTTCTGGAATTCTGTGGCGTACTTCATCCATATTGGGTATATTGAACTTCCATGTTCCTTCGTTTCCGAGCAAACCATATCGTCTGATTGCTCTTATGGTGTCATTTACTGCTGCGGGCTCTATGGCAACTCCGCGGTATAGTGTTAATTTCATCTCTCCTCCTGTAAGCCCTCGTTCCTCTTCCGTTCGATAGTTAGAGGTTCTCCTGGAGATATAGGACAAATTAGTGCTCTTGGCTCCAACGATCCCGGAGATCATGACAGCAAGCACGCTGAAGTGCCTGGTCAAAACTCCCGTGGGGTTTTCAGATAGACTCCGTTCAACGCTTCTGGAACTCATATATTCATCAGTTGTCGCTCATCCGGTTTCCTTTCTTGGGGGGATCTTTTTTTGCTCCACCACAGAAGAATACCCCCCTTGGAGGGAATGACAAAGATGTGCGATAGCGAGTAAACTGGTATACAATTCTGAACTATATTCCCAGGGACGCACGCCATTCTTCGATTATTCCAGGATCAATCCTGTATTTCTTTGCTTCGGCTTCAATAGTGCTTTCACCATTCTCGATCACAGTCAAGATGGCCAAGCGCTCTTTGATCGAGAACTCCCTGGGAGCAAGCCCCAATAGCACGTTCTCCAGTAGCGTTGCAGACTCCTTGTCTATAAAACGTATCCCGAAAGTAGTCGTCGATGCCCTATATGAAGCCAGAACATTGAGGCTACTGACAGTCACCACGTCATCCCGAATAATGATCCGAGAGTGCAGCGTAGGAAGCTGCAGTAGGATTCCCTTGCCATGGGTTGCAGCTCCCTTGATCATCTCCATCCTTTCTTGCAGGTATTTCCTGCCCTGGCTCCCTTCTGCTTTCTGTAACTTACCGTCCTCCAAAATGATGAGGTCGGAAAAGGCAACCAGGAATGTCGATGCAGTCGGATTCTCTCGGTCCCGGACAATCCTCAAGCTGTCCTTGCTCTGACCGACGGTGTGGGAACACACTAGGCAACGAGTAGCGGAGTTGCGCAGCGCATTACCGCACTCCGCCTCTACCGCATCACCCAACACGAACATACTGTCGCCAGTCGCCTCGGACATTCTGCCTTCGAGACTTTCCCGCACCCCTTCGAGCGCTTTCAGGATGTCTGCACGCTTTTTCCCAGGCTTTGCCAGGAGGCGTTGAAGAGCACCTGTGATTTCAGCCATGGTAACCGCATGCTCGCCGTCACTCAGGAGAATAGAGATCTCCAGCCCAGACAGATCCTTACTTTCCGCAGTTTGCGAGTTGGTGGTATCGGTACGGCGAAAGTCATTGAGCCAGTTGAAACTGCCCAAGGCCATATGCCAGCCGAACTCGTCATCGTACAGAACGAGCTTCATGTCGGAATCGGTCCCATTCTCGTGGTGATGCACTTGGGGTGGTAGGGGGACCGTCATGCCGCCGCTGGCGGCGCTGGATGGATACCCAGGCACCAAGTGGATGCGCGCGCCGCAGTCTATGGATCTCAAAATGTCCTGGAGGGCTGACGTCTGCTCATGGCCGCTGAAAACGAAGACATGAGAGCGTGCCTTCGAAAGGACTCCCTTAAGCCACTCACAATGGGCATGGCGGGTCAACAGCCAATGTTCCGGCGAAAAAGAGCACTGGGGGATGGCTGGAGGAGCGCTGTTCTTGCTAAGAGGAGAAGGTTCCGCAACCTTCTCCAAGCGCGCAAGGTTGAAACGATGCCAAGGGGCCTCGATATTGTTGATCATGATGAGGCTTTGGCCCTTCCTGCCGAGGATGCGCTTGACGGCGAGTCGGATCTTTTCACAGATGCCATCTCTGTGGCGTTCGGTGAACAAGTAGTCAAGCCGCCTGCTTTTCTCCTTCCATTCATCGTGGTCGTAATAGCGTTGCCCAAAGACCACTTTGCTCCCTTCGGGAATGGGCTCCTTGATGTTCTTAACGGACGCTGAGTATTCGTCCTCACCAGTCCCATCCTCTCCCGGGTCCACAAACTGGGTGATATTCACAAGGCTCTGGTTCCAGTCGTACCATGCATTGCAGTTTGCCTGGACTATCTCGCTCCTTCGGTACTCGACGAGGTTATCCTTATGGTCCTTCCCCAAGTCGGAAACCTGGAGAATCTTCGCATCCATTTCCAGCATTCTCTCTTTGAGCAGATCGAATGCGGATTCCACAATCATCCGGGTAGGCATTCCGAGTATTCGGGGTGCCTCCGAAAGGCGTCCGCCGGATGCGATGAACTGCAGCAGAACCTGGTCGAAAGTACTGAAGACTCGATCTCGTGAGTATTGAAACGAGACAGAAAATCGCGTGCACGGATGAAAAAGCAGTTTCGACATAAAGACTCCTTAGAACGTGGATCCGAAAAGATTGCTGGGGGTGACGAACCGAATATAAGGAGACGTGTTCGGGTCCGATGAAGCCATCTCTCCGAAAGCAGAGAGAAAATTTAGGAACTTGCACAGGTCTGCATTATTGGAATCCGCAGAGTAGCAAAGCTCAAAGTACCCATACGAGCCCACGATGATCAGGAGGCGTTGGGAGCGGGAAAGCATCACGTTAGCCCGCTGCGGATCGCGGATGAAACCGATGGTGTTGGGAGTGGCCGCCTGTAAATTGGATGTGTTGCGAACCAAGCTCAAAATAACGATCTCGGCCTCGCCGCCTTGGAAGGAATCCACCGTGGACACCCAGCTCGAATGGCCCTTGCGGTTGAGAACGACGGGTCTGAACTTTTCACCTAAAAGGCGGCTGGTCTCTTCTGGTTCTAGTATCTGTTTCAGCTCGTGAACCTGGTTTCGGTACGGCGTCAGGATGACGAGGGATGGTTTGCGTTGGGAGTCTGTCATACGCAGGGATTCCAGGATACGAAGAATGAGTTCCGCCTCTTTCCTGTTGGAGCGTCCCACATTGGAGTCTTGGATATAGTTTTCGCTGGTCGGAGTTGTCACCCATACACAGTTGCATCCCGCAAGGCAGGCCGGTTCCGCTACCGGGCTCGACTTGAGGGGGGATGGCGCGTGGCGGCATTCGGGGTCGCGAGTGATGTCGGCGGGTTTCAAGGTGTCCTGGTTTGGTGTTGCACCCGCATAAAACACACGCCGCAGGAGTTCGGTAACGATGGGCGGCAGACGGTAAACCGTGTT
>CALBZH010000578.1 GCA_937889795.1 uncultured Syntrophobacteraceae bacterium
CGATATCATTTCCGTTATGCTGTCCCTTGCCGACGAGAGCTCCCACATTGGCAAGCTGTACGTAACAAAAGCTGGATTTTCTAGTGATATTTGAATGTTGTCTGGAATTAGAATGCCATCCTTATTTTCTGGAATCAACCCCTTTTTTCGCCCTCCGGATTCTTCGTATGTTACAGTTTTTTCACCCGCCCGGAGGATAGGGCAACGCTGGGGAGCGACCCGAGCGCCGAGGCGGGAGGATGACGGAGGGGCAGGGTCTTGCGACTCTGCCTTTCTTCATTCCTGCCCCTCTTGAATCCTCCAAAGCGATAAACCCCTTGGCCTGTGTGATACGAGGAGATCGCTTCCTCACCCGTCACTGGATTGGCATCTCCACTGCTTCAACCGAGGTTCGTTTCATGACGGCATCGATAGCCTTGTAGTATTCGCGTTGCACTTTCTGGTTGGACACCCTGCAGTACCTCTGGGTTGTGGCGATACGGGAATGTCCCAGCAGGTCCTGAATGATGGCGATGTCGGCATCGGCATCAAGGAGTTGGGTGGCCATCGTATGTCTCAGTTGATGGCATGTCACCTTGAGGCTGCTGCGCCTTGCGTAGTACTCGATTCGCTTTTGAATGCCTCGAACCGAGAGGGCCCTGCCTTTACAGGTTCCCTTCTCAACGAGAAACACCGCCTGTGCTCTGGAACCAGACCGTTGATCGAGGTAGTCGCAAAGCGCCCGGTGGGCGTCGGGACTGATGTAAACCATCCGGTCTTTGCCTCCCTTGCCGTTACGCACCCAGATCCTCCCTCGTTTGAGCTCAAGGGCGTCGACGGTAAGATGAGCCACTTCCTCCACGCGAAGGCCGCAGCGCAGCATCAGGTAGAATATGGCCCGGTCTCGCCGGTTCTGGATGCGCTCAAAAAGTTTTGTGACCTCCTCATCTTTGAGAAACCTGGGGAGAGGCCTTGGGAGTCTGAGGCCATAGCCCCTCCTCACGGGATTGTCCATCTCGAGCCCTTCTTCTTCCCTCAGGTATTCATACAAAGACCGGATGCTGTCGAGGTAGCAGTTGATGGTCTTGGGGCTTCGCTTCCTATCGAGGAGGTGCTCGATGAAGAGCAAAACCTTCTTGGCATCAACCGCATCAAGAGGCACCTTCGCCCAGGCCGCAAAGGCGTTGAGCGTGCACAGATAGTCCCGAACCGTGTAGCGGGAGTAGTTCTTCCGTTTCAAGTGGCGCCTAAAGCCTGTCAGCAAATCGGTACTGACCATCGACTCCCCCTTTCTCAATGAGCGTCATGGCACGGAAGTACTCCTCCTCGCGGGTCTTGTCGGTCAGCCTGGCATAGCGCCGCGTCACCTCAAGGTTGCTGTGTCCGAGAAGGTGCTGCAGGCACTCGATCCTCATTCCAGCATTGAGCAGTTCACTGGCGAAGGTGTGGCGGAGGCAGTGGATGGTGTAGCCCTTGTGGGAAAGCTCGGCTCGCTTGAGGTACTTGACGAACATGATGCGGGATGCGGCATAGGTGAGACGCTGTCGGCCCTGGGCATAGAAAACGAAGGGCTTTATGGGAATCCTTTGGCTCAGCCAGGCTTGCAGGGCCTCTCTGGCATCCTCGCTATAGAAAACAACTCTACCGACGCGAGTCTTTTGCGCTTCATAGATCAGAACTTTCCGTTCCCTGAGATCCACATCCTCGACGCGCAGATTCAGAAGCTCACCAATCCTCATGCCGGTTCGAAGCAGCATGAGTACCATGGCCCGGTTGCGCACGTGGTCAATGACCGAGAGGAGCTGTCGGACGTCTTCCGGATCCATCGCACGGGGCAGGGACTCGGGCAGCTTCAGGCTCAACCGTTTCGAGAGCACGCGCGCATCGAGTTCTTCAGATTCGACAAAGAAGCGCAGAAATGCTTTCACCTGAGCGAGCCTGCCCCGAACGGAGTTTGGCTTAAGTCCACGGTCTTGCTCGTGCTCGATGAACCCTTCCAAACAGCCTCGAGAGATCTCCTCAAGCCGGGAGATCCCCTCGCGCTTGAGGAATTCGAGAAAGAGCCTGATGCCGGTGAAATTGAGCTCCAGGGTGCTGGGGCGGCGGTTGTGCCGGTAAAGGTGGGCGAGATAACGAAGTAGAAACTGTCTCCCCGGAAGATCACTGAGTCTGGCCTTGATAGCAAACTTGATGTAGGCCCTACGCTCCGGACGATCTGTCTTCGGAGCAACAACTGAAGTGCCGGCTCGTGCGTCGAGATCGCCTGATGCTCGGACCCCAGCGGGATGGTCTCTCCAATCGACCAAGGAATCTTTCAATTTCTCCACCACTGCGGCTGTCGGGCTCATACTTGCCTCCTTTCTGATTTTCACCAGAAAATACAGCAAGATACTTGCCCAACACCCTTTGTGGGGCAACCATCATTTTGTTACGTACAGTGGCAAGATATGGCGCGCAGTATAAGCGACCTCTTGAGCTGGCACAGTGACTGTG
>CALBZH010000579.1 GCA_937889795.1 uncultured Syntrophobacteraceae bacterium
CTTTGGAGAGAATCATGCCGCGGCGAAGCACATTCTGAAGCTCGCGCACATTGCCCGGCCAGTCATAAGCCTTCAAGGCTTCGAGATGAGCGATGGGGACGCGGGTCACTTTCTTCGCCATTTCCAGGTTCAGGAGATGGAGAAAGTATTCCGTGAGGGGTACGATATCGTCCGGACGCTCTCGCAGCGGCGGAATGCGGACCACAAATACCTTGAGCCGGAAATAGAGATCTTCCCTGAAAGTGCCTTCTTCCACCATGGATTCGAGGTCTCGATTGGTCGCCGCGATGATGCGGGCGCGCAGGGGAAGGGTCGTGAGGCTGCCCACTCGCTGGAACTCCCGCTCCTGGAGGGCGCGGAGGAGCTTGGCCTGGAGCTCGATAGGAAACTCCCCGATTTCGTCCAAGAACACCGTTCCTCTGCCAGCGACTTCGAGCTTGCCGATCTTTCGCTGCGTCGCTCCGGTGAAGGCTCCCCGCTCATGTCCGAAGAGCTCGCTTTCCAGCAGACTCTCCACGATGGCGGCACAGTTGATGGCGACAAAGGGCTCCTCGGGTGCGGACTCCTGATGAATCGTCTGGGCGACCAGCTCCTTACCCGTTCCCGTCTCACCCTCGATCAGAACGCTGGCAGGCGTCTGGGCGACCTGAGCAATCGCCTTGATGACCTCGAGCATGGCCTTGCTGCGGCCAATGATTTGATCGGGCTTGAACGACGCCGAAACCACATGACTCAATCTCGCGAGTCGCTCGCGCTCGGCCTTTTGAAGCAGGATCTTTTCCAGGAGGAGATCGAGGGCGTCGAGATCGATGGGTTTGTACAGATAATCGGCGGCCCCGAGCCGAATTGCCTTGAGCGTTGCCTCCGTGTCGTGAAAGGCCGTGATCATCACCACCTCGCCGACGAGCTCCTCCTGTTTGGCCTTTTCCAAGATGTCCGGGCCGTCGATGTCCGGAAGCTGAACGTCGAGCAGGATCAGGTCCGGTTCTTGGACTCGCCAATGCTCAAAAGCTTCCCGTCCCGTCCGGAACACGACCACCTCATAGCCTTTGCCACGGAAATAGAGCTCGAGGGTCCGCGTCAGAGACGGGTCGTCATCGACGATCATGATCTGCTTCATTTCATACCTCGTACCGAAGGAAAACTAAGCCGCACACAAGTGCCCGAGCCCTCCTCACTCTCAATGGCAATATATGCGCGGTGAGCATCCATGATCTTCTTCACGATGGGAAGCCCGAGACCGGTTCCCTTCTGCTTGGTCGTGAAGAAGGGCTGAAAGATCACCCGGAGGTTCCGCGCCGAGATGCCTTCTCCGCGATCGATGACCGTGATGTTCACGGTGGTACCCGACTCCTGTTCCTGCGTGGCAGCCGATATCCGGATCGGATGATCGGCTGGCGAGCCTTCCAAGGCGTTCTTCAAAACGTTGATAAGCACCTGCTCGATCTTGTCCGGATCGCCAATGATCGGCGGCAAGTCAACGGCGATGTCGCGTTCGACCTTGACATTCTTTGCGGAGAGCTCGCCCTCGATCTCTTTCAACGACTTCTCGATGATTTCGGCGACTGAAACGTCCTTTTTCTGAATATCCAACGGCTTGCTGTAGTTCAGGAGATCCGAGAACATCCGCTCCATTTGCATCACTTGATCGAATGCGATCTCATAGTGCTCATGGAGAACACTCTTTTTATCCAACGCCCGTCCGATGATCTGAAGATTGAGCCGGATCGAGGAGAGGGGACTCCGCATTTCATGGGCGATGGAAGCAACCAGCTCGCCGATCGCGGCCATCCGCTCCGATCGCAGCAGCTGCTCCTGGGCCGTGATGAGCTCATTATAGGCCATCTGAAGCGATTCCTCCTTTTGCCGGAGCGCGGTCATCGATTGCGTGAGCTGCTGCGTCATCACGTTGAAGCTCCCGGCCAATGTTCCGATCTCGTCTTTGCTGGAAAAGGGGATCCGTTGCCCAAGATCCCCTTCGGAGATCCTTTTGGCGGCATCCGCAACCTGGACGATGGGCATTGAGACTCGCCGACTCACCAGAAAGGCCATCAGGAGGCAGACAAGCCCCACCAGAAGCGATGTCGCGATGCCGATCGCCTTGATCCATGCAAGGGGCCCCATGATTTCTTCCGTTTCGATCTCTGCGAGTATGCCCCAATCATAGCTCGGCAGCCAGGCATAGGAGCCAAGCACTTCACGCCCCGTGTAGCTCTCGTAGACGGCCGTTCCCGTTTCCCCATCCACCGCCGCCAGTATTCCCCGGGTTTCGAAAGTTCGGTCAGCCATCTCCGTCCAGTCCAGGAAGCGGGATTCGGAAATGATCCTTCGGTCCTTGCTCACGAGGTAGGTCTCTCCAGTCTCCCCAAGCCCGATTCGATCCACCATGATGGGGTCAATGGTTTTTGAGAGGTCGACCGTGGCGACAATGGTGGCCAGAAGCGATTCATCCTGATCTCGGATGCCTGATGCCAGCTGAACGTGCCAGCCGCGCTTTTCCGGGTATTGATAGACGGGAC
>CALBZH010000580.1 GCA_937889795.1 uncultured Syntrophobacteraceae bacterium
GTTTTGGCGTATGACAGCACGAAGCCTCTCCATACCAAAGGATTCCCCTTCCGGACTTTCCATCTCCCAGATCCCGTCCGTCCCGAGGAAGAGCACTTTCGTCCCGTTCCAACCGCTGTATTCATATTCCTTGAATGAATCCGATTCGTCGAAGCCCAGCACCATCCCCTCTCCTCGAGGCTCTTCGAAGCGATCGGTCTTCCGGTCATAGATGAGGGCGGGCGGGTGCCCGGCACGTACCCACCGCATGGTGTTCTTGTCGGTATCCACGAGCATGAGAAAGAGGCTCATGAAATCGCCCGAGCTCGCGGTGTCCAGTGTGAGGAGTCGATTGACGTCCTGCATCACCGCAGCGAGGCTCCCGGGCTGCATGATCCGGCTTCGAAGGAAGGCCCGAACCGTGGTCATGAAAAGAGCGGCCGATATGCCGTGGCCGGCAACGTCTCCGATGGCGATCCCGATCCGGTTCGGGCCCCATTCGGGAAAGCTGATGAAATCATAGTAGTCTCCGCCCGTCTCGTCGCAATAGAGGCTCATTCCGGCGATGTCGAGCCCGTCGATCCTGGGCGCTTTGGACGGAAGCAGGTTCTGCTGGACCTTCATGGCCAGATCCAACGCTTCCCGGAGGCGGATCCGCTCATCGAGCTGCGAGACCATGGTGTTGAAACTCTCGATCAGCTGACCGACCTCATCCGGGCTTCGGGCAGGAGGCAGCGCGTCGAAGGCTCCTTGGGCCACCCGGTGAGCCGCGTCGGAGACCTCCCGGATTTGAGTCACCGTGCGGCCGGTAACGACGCGGATCAAGAGGAGGATGAAGAGGAAAAATCCGGCGACCAGTCCCAGGTAGACCAGTCGAAAGCGGAGCATGGGAGCGAGGATCTCCTCGCTTCGAGCCACCAGGACGATGCTCCAGGGAGCTTCCTTCAGTCGGTAATAACCGACCACTTCGTCCTTGGAATATTTGGGGTTGATGATCGTCCCCGACGGCTCCCGTTCCATGGCTTTGACGGCCTCGCCGATCGCGTCGTCGTAACAGGCCTGCTCTTTCGCCTTCTCCGCAATGCCGCAGGCAAGCACCTTGCCCGAAGCGTCGATGAGAAACGCCTTCTCGCTCTGGGACCACCCGGAAGAGAGAATCCCCTCGACCAGGTAGTTGAAGCGTACGACCACCTCGAGCCGGCCCACGGCCTTCCCACCTTTGGCCAGGAGGTCGGATGCGACGGAAACGGTCTCATGCTCGATGAGCTCGTCGTAGCGCGGCAGGGTGATCCCGGCGATTTCGGCTCGTTCGAAATCCATCATACCGGCCCACTGACTCATCCAGGGATTCTCCGTACCGCGTCTCCACGTGAGACAGGTTCCAGACCGGGGCGGCACGGGGCATTGCCCTGTCGGGGGAGTCGGACTCTGGTCATCCCCCACGGCAGTCAGGGTGACGCGCTCGACTCCGTCGAGCCCCTCCAGCTGTTTGATGACCCACTCCCGAATGGGATCGGGATTGGCGGAAATGGCCGTGTTGTGAAAGAGCTTCATCCAGTCCTTGGGGCCGCTCAGACGCCGATCCACATCGCCTGCGGCCCGTTCGAGCTTCAGGACCGCCGACTCCCTCCATTGGGTGAGCAGACTGTTCCGTGCGTAGACGAAGACGGCCATGCCCATCGCGATGAGCAGAACAGCAACCGGAAGCAGCATGAAAAGAGAAAACCGTTGCTGCAGGCTTTTCAGTCGGATCGTCACTCGTTGGCTCCAATAAACAGAGGCGGTCTCAGCGCTGCCGCAGCAATCGTGCGGAGTTACCGAGGATACCCAGATCGGGCAGGGACTGTGCCGCCGCGGCCAGGATGGGTGGCAGAAAACCCAGCGCAGCGAGAGCGAGCCCGACAACATTGTAAAGGGCCGTGAAAACAAGGTTCATTTTGACCACTCCGAGCGTCCTGCGGGCGATCCGGAACACTTCGGGGACAAGCAGCCAATCCTCGCGCATGAGCGCAACATGAGCGGCCTCGATGGCGATATCGCTCCCCGCCGCACCCATGGCAATCCCGATATCGGCCTGGGCAAGAGCCGGCGCATCGTTTACGCCGTCTCCCACCATGACGACCCGATGTCCTTCAGCCTGATAGGCTCGCACGGCTCCGATCTTGTGCCCCGGGAGAAGGTTTGCCCGAAACTCCACACCGAGCCTCTGGGCGAGAGCGGAGGCCACCCGCTCGTTGTCTCCAGTCAGAAGCTCGATACGCTTGATCCCCAGGTTTCGGACCTGGTCGAGTGCGGCGGGAACCTCAGGTCGCAAGGTGTCGGCTGCAGCGAGGACTCCCGCCAGCTCTCCGTTCCTGGAGACGAAAAGGAGTGTCTTGCCCTCTTCCTCGAGCTCTGCAGCAAAGGCTCCTGCTTCAGGAACCAGCCTCCGATTTCCCACCACAAGGAAAGAGCCGTTCACATTGGCCCGAATCCCCATGCCAGGAACCGCCTCGAAATCCTTGACCTCCTGAAACGGAAGGTCTTCCTGCTCGGCAGCCACACGCACGGCTTCGGCCAGAGGGTGCTCCGAGAAGCGCTCTGCGGACGCGGCGAGCGTCAGGAGCTCGGATCGAGAGAGCTTGCTCACCGGGACGATGTCGGTGATCTCGGGTCGTCCGAGGGTGAGGGTGCCGGTCTTGTCGATCAGCAGGACATCGGCCCGTGCGAGGGCTTCCAGGTATTTCCCGCCCTTGATGAGGAGCCCCCGCCGGGCGCTCGCTCCGATTGAAGCCAGCATGGCAATGGGAGTTGCGAGGGCGATCGAGCACGAGCAGGCCACGACGAGAACGGCCGTCGTGGCAAGCGGATCGTGCCGGATGAGAAAAGTCAGGGCCGCCACCCCGGCGATGACGGGAAGGTAGTAGCCGCTGAACCGGTCGGCAAAGCGCTGGACCTCCGCTCGGTGGGCTTCCGCCTCCTCGAGATCGGAAGAGCGCCGTGTAGGGAAAGAGTGTAGATCTCGG
>CALBZH010000581.1 GCA_937889795.1 uncultured Syntrophobacteraceae bacterium
GGGGCAGACCGACTGGATGCGAGGCAGAAATGGTAAAGAATACACGGACAAGCACCCGTGTCTCGTAAAAACCGGCGCCACTCCTTTGCCCCCCGGATTCCTGCTTGCGAAAACTTGATTGTGGTGAGGTATAATGTTTATCGTTTTTAATTACAATTGAACCATGCGTTCGGCCCATCATGAGTCACCGGGGGAACAAGACGTTGAAGAGCAGGAGCCAAGAGGAACCAAGCATGAGACCTTCTCGAAAGCCAAGAAGGGTTCCGAAATCGGGAAAAGCGCGCTGGGTAGCGCTGATTCTCTTGGGTGGAGCGGTCTTTGTGGCACTGGTTGGAGGACTGGCGGCCTTCGCCTTCTATATTCAGGTGGACCGTGCGCTGCCGAGTACGCAATCGCTCAAAGGCTACCATCCGGCACTCGTCTCATCCATTTATGCCGCGGACGGGTCTCTTCGGGGAGAGTTTTACACCGAGCGACGCTATATCGTGCCACTTTCGGACCTCCCCCCTTATTTGATCAAGGCTTTTCTTGCCGCGGAAGATGCCCGCTTCTACGAGCACGGCGGCGTGGATCTCCTGGGGGTGATTCGCGCTTTTCTCAAGAACATCCAGGCGGGTGAAATCGTGCAGGGCGGCAGCACGATCACGCAGCAAGTGGTCAAGTCGCTCCTCCTGACTCCGGAGCGCACCTGGATTCGCAAACTGAAAGAAGCCATTCTCGCCTACCGGATCGACCGTTCGCTCAGCAAGGACGAAATTCTCTACCTTTATCTCAATCAGATCTACTTTGGCTCCGGCGCTTACGGGGTGGAAGCGGCCGCACGCACCTACTTCGACAAGCATGCCCGGGATCTGACCATGGGGGAATCGGCGCAGCTCGCGGGCCTTCCCAAGGCGCCCAGCCGGTTTTCGCCGTTTCACAACCTTGCCGCGGCGCAGGAGCGAAAGCGCTACGTCCTCCAGAGGATGGTGGATGGGGGGTTCATCTCCGAATCGGATGCCCAGAAAGCAGCGCAGGAGAAACTGCAGTTCGTGAGACCCAAAGCCTGGACTCTCAAGGATCTGGATTATTTCACCGAGGAGGTCCGACGCCAGGTGGAAGGCCGGTACGGCCGTGACGGTCTTTATAAGGAAGGTCTTTCCATCTACACGACCCTAGACCCCGCCGTACAGAAGATCGCGGAGAAAGCCCTGGACCAGGGATTGCGGGAGCTGGACAAGCGCCACCGACGGTATCGCGGAGTCCATCTGAACGTGCCGCGGGAGGACTGGGCCAACACGGTGAAGGTCCTTGCCGAACGGAACGGGGAGCTTGCGCCGGGCAAGGTCGTCGGGGCACTCATCACCTCGTATGACACCAAGACTCAGACGGCGCAGCTTCACCTGGGCACGGCGTACGGCAAACTGCCCCAGTCCGGCTGGGAGTGGATCCAGGTCTCGACCAGTCGCGCCGCCAAATTGTTCCGGGCGGGAGACATCATCCGAGCTCGCCTCGATAAACAGGTTGACGAAACCACCTGGCAGACCATTCTCGAGCAAGACCCCGGAATGGAGGGCGCCTTGATGGCGATGGCTCCGGAAACGGGAAAAGTCGTCTGCATGGTCGGAGGCCGGAATTTCGAAAAAAGCCAGTTTAATCGATGCACCCAGGCGATTCGCCAGCCGGGATCCTCATTCAAGCCGATCATTTATTCCGCCGCCCTGGACAAAGGCTACAACGAGTCGTCCGTCCTCATCGATTCGCCCTTCGTGAAGGACGATCACAGCCTCCGGGGCCCGTGGAGGCCGTCGAACTACGACCACAAGTTCTGGGGGCCCATCAGCCTCCGAAAGGCTTTGGTCAACTCCAGAAATGTCGTGACCGTCAAACTGCTGGACGACATCGGGGTCAATTATGCGATCCAGTATGCCAAACGGCTGGGGATCACCTCACAGCTCACCCCGACCCTGGCCCTGGCCTTGGGCGCATCGGGCGTAACGCTATGGGAGCTCCTCACGGCCTATACACCGTTCGCGAACCTGGGAGACCGGGTTGAGCCTTACATGATCGAAAAGATTTACGACCGGAACGGAAAGCTCCTGGAGGATCACCAGGTCAACCGGGAGGCGGTCATCTCGCCGCAAACGGCCTACATCATGACCAATTTGCTGCAGGGGGTTATCGAAGAAGGAACGGGCTCAAAGGCAAAGCAACTGGGGAGACCTGCGGCGGGAAAGACGGGAACCACCAATGAGCTGAAAGATGCGTGGTTCATCGGATTCACGCCCAACCTATTGGCCGGGGTGTGGATTGGCTATGACGACCACAACGTCTCCCTTGGCAAGGGAGAGACGGGCGGCCACGCCGCGTGCCCCATCTGGCTGTATTTCATGGAGCAGGCCCTGAAAGAGGAGCCCGTGCTGACCTTCAAGATCCCGTCAGGGATCCATTTTGCCCGAGTTGGCGGCTCCGAGGATTCTCCGGGCGTCTATTTGCCGTTTTCCGGGGATGCTCCCGTTCGCCGGTCTCGGCCCAGGCCGCAGCCGACGGCGGAGGAGGCAGAGGAGGAGGCATCTTCCACGGCGTCTTCGCGAAGGATCGAGTCGACCGACTCCTATTTCAAGTCGGACCTCTTTTAGGGTCACCACACCAGGGTTGCGATATCGATGGAGCGTTATTTGGGCCCTGAGGGTCGGTTGGCGGCAATACTCGACGGATACGAGTACCGACCCGCCCAGCTGCAGATGGCCAAGGCGGTACAAGCATGCTTTTCCTCCATGACGCCTCTGGCCGTGGAAGCCGGTACCGGAACCGGAAAGACCTGGGCCTATCTCATCCCTGCCATCGCAAGCGGCAAGAGGGTCGTCGTTTCGACGGGAACCAAGACCCTGCAGGACCAGATCCTCGACCACGACATTCCCTTCCTCAAACAGCATCTCTTCCCCCGGCTGCACGCCGTCTGCCTCAAAGGCCGCAAGAACTACCTCTGTCAGCGCCGTTTTCGTGAATTCACGTACCAGCCCTCCTTTTGGAACAAGGAGGAAGCGCGACTCTATCGACGCTTTCAAAGCTGGGCGACACGGACGCGCTCGGGGGACAGGGCGGAGATCACCTGGCTCCCCGATCGATTCGAGACGTGGAACGAGGTGAGCTCGAGCAGCGAGCAATGTCTGGGGCAGACCTGTGACGATTTCCAGCGCTGCTTCGTGAGCCGGCTCCGGTTGGAGGCCGCCCGCGCGGATGTGGTCGTGGTGAACCATCACCTCTTCTTCGCCGACTTGGCCTTGAGGCAGATGGGGCTGGGCGGCGTCCTCCCGGAGTACGACCTGCTGGTTTTCGATGAGGCACACCAGCTTGATGACATCGTCGGCCAATACTTCGGATTGCAGTTCAGCACGTTCGGCCTGCTCGATCTCATGCGCGACGTGACACGGGAATGCAAACGAGATCCGAAGAAGGTCTTGGCCTACCAGGGGCTCCACGGGATCGCCCAGCAACTAGACCCGCTCAGCCGGCTGCTGCAACGGGCCCTCCTGGGGCTGAAGGGACGCCAGGGACGCTATCGACTCGACCTCAAAGCCGGAGCTGAAGGTTTCCTGGAAACCAGCGGGAAGATCGTCCATGGACTGCGCCAGCTTGCATCCACAGCGCGATCGATCAAGGACGAAAACCCCGTCCTCGAATCCTGCGCCCTTCGAAGCGGCGAGCTTGCGACGGCACTGGACGTCCTGAGCAAGCAACAGGACACAGCCCTGGTCTATTGGTATGAGCTGACCCAGCAGACGGGGACGCTCCACGGCACCCCCATCGACGTGGCCCCCATCGTGCGCCATCATCTCTTCTCCAAGACAACGGGCGTGACCTTCACCTCGGCCACCCTTTCGGTGGCCGGGTCTCTCGAGTTCTTTCGAGAAACGCTGGGACTTCCCGCCGAAAGCAAGGAGCTGGTGCTCTCCTCGCCGTATGACTTCGAGCGACAAACCGCGCTGTATATCCCCTCGGATTTCCCCCTGCCGCCGGACAGCTCCTTTTGCGCCGCCATGGCGCGGGAAGCCCTGAGTCTTCTTCGAAAGACCGGCGGGCGCGCGCTTTTTCTGTTCACAAGTTACCGCAACATGCACGAAGTCCATCGGCTCCTCGATGGTCAGCTGCCATACCCTCTCCTGGTCCAGGGGGATAAGCCGAAAAAGGTGCTTCTAGGGCAGTTCAAGGAGGAAGTCCACTCCATCCTGCTCGCGACCAGCTCCTTTTGGCAAGGCATCGACGTGCCCGGAGAATCCCTCTCCTGCCTGCTCATCGACAAACTCCCCTTCGAAGTGCCCGACGACCCGGTCACGGCCGCCCGGATGGAGCATGTTGAAGCTCAAGGGCGCAGCGCTTTTTTCCAATATCAGGTCCCGAGAGCCATCATCCAGCTGAAGCAGGGGATGGGACGACTCATCCGAACCGCCCGGGACAAGGGGCTCATCGTGATCTTCGACCGACGCCTCCTCACCAAAAACTACGGAAGACTATTCCTGAACAGCTTTCCTCCTTCCCAAAAAGTCCACAGCCTGGACCAGGCCCTATCGTCCCTCGATGATTTCGGGATATACAATAGGTGAAAAGCGTTCGATGACCCGCCCCCTCAACGATAGGGTCAAGCAGTGAAGGTACTGGCGATTGAGCACAATTGCTCCGATGTTGAGCGCATTCTGAAAGCGCTGTCGGGCTCAGCTCCTTCGAGCTTTAGGCTCGAGCTTGCGTCGGGGCTTTCCGAGGCGCTCACCCGGTTGAGGGACGGCCGATTCGACGTCGTTCTGCTCGATCTTGATCTCCCTGACAGCCGGGGCCTCGACATCTTCCGTGTCGTGTGCTGCGTGGCCCCCCGGATACCCATCGTGGTGCTTGTCAGTCGTGAGAACGAGGCGACCGGTCGTACGGCGATCGAAGAAGGCGCTCGGGATTGCCTGGTGAAGGAAGCCCTTTCCGAGCACTCGCTTTCGAGGGCGTTATCGCTCGCGATCGAGCCTCACCGCGCCAGGGACTCCCTCGACGATTCCATACGCTTTGCCGGGGCTGCTCTTGACGGACTGAGCGACCACATTGCCATCCTCGACGAGGACGGATTCATCCTGATGGTCAACAAAGCCTGGCGGGAGTTTGCCCGGGCGAATCAGGGGGATGTGACCAAGGTCTGCGAGGGAGCGAGCTACCTTGCTGTTTGTGACGCCGCGGTCGGCGAGAGCTCGGAGGGCGCCCGGGAAATGGCCGGGGCCATCAGGGCGGTGCTCGCGGGCCTGGAAAGGTCGTTTGCCCTGGAGTATCCATGCCACTCGCCCGACCAGGAGCGTTGGTTCGCGGCGCGATTGAATCCGTTCCCTGCCTCCGCTCCTCGTCGTGCCATCATTGCGCATGCCGACATCACCGAGCGCAAGCAGGCAGAGGAGAGACTGCGCGCAAGCGAACGGCTCTATCGCGCGGTGGTTGAGGATCAGACCGAGGTGATCTGTCGGTTCCAGGCGGATGGGACCCTCCTGTTCGTGAACG
>CALBZH010000582.1 GCA_937889795.1 uncultured Syntrophobacteraceae bacterium
GTTCATGGGGACGAAAAGCTGCATGTTGCGCCTCCAGCCAATGAGACGCTTCACGATGGAGGGCCAGGAATAGAGACGCTCGTAGGCGCGGCTGAACCCGAGCTGGAGCGCTTCGGGGCTCATCAGCCTGGGGCGGAAAACGACGTGATTCATGTCATACCGAGCCCAGTCTTCACTCAGGATGCGACCGTCGGCCTTCATACGCTCGTAAAGGCGGGTTCCGGGAAAGGGAGTGAGGATCGAGTAAATGGCTGCGTCCAGCCGGGCGTCTTCCGTGAACCGCACGACGTCATCAAAAATGTCGACCGTATCCGTGTCGGTCCCGAAGATGAAAGACCCCTGAATGCCGATGCCGTGGTCGTGAATCCGCTCGATCCTGTCCCGGTAGGTCTGAACCACGTTGAACGACTTGCCCATCGCCTTCAGGGCGTCCTGGGAGAGGGATTCAAATCCGATGAAAAGCCCCATGCACCCGCTTTGCCGAGCCAGCCCGAGGAGCTCGGGGTCCTTGCCGATGGTGATGGCGCTTTGGCTGGCCCACTTGAGTCGATACGGAATGAGCCGGCGGAACAGCTCGGCGGCGTAGGCCCGGTTGCCGACGATGTTGTCGTCCACGAAAAAGACGAATCGACCCTCCAGGCTTCGGATTTCCAGCTCCACCTCCTCGATGGGACGCATTAGGTAGGTGTTGCCGTAGAACTGGGTGACCGAGCAGAAGTCGCAGTCGAAGGGGCATCCGCGGGTTGTCTGGAGGGTGTTGACAAAAAAGTAGGCCTTGCGATTGAGAAGCTCCCGTCGCGCAATGGGAAGGCCAGCCAATGGGGAATAGTCGCTCGCACGGTAAAACGGCTGAAGTCGGTTCGCGAGCCGGTCCTCGATCACGTGGGGCCACACCCCTTCGGCTTCCCCCAATACCACCGCATCGGCATGCTGGGAGGCTTCTTCCGGCATCATGGTCGGATGGATGCCGCCCAGAACCACGGGAATGCCCCGACGCCGGTAGGCATCGGCAATGGCATAGCCTCGCGGGGCAAGCGGCGTCATGAGGGAGATGCCGACCAGGTCGGGACTGGCGTCCAGATCGACGGAATCGACGTTCTCGTCGATGATTCGAACTCGGCAATCCGGGGGGCACAGCGCCGCAAGAGTTGTCAAGGACAGGTACGGAAAACGGAAGACGACCTTGCTCCACAGGCTCCCGTCGGGCCACTTGGGGATGATCAAGTCGATTTGCGTCAATGCATTGCCTTTCGGTCAGATCCGCTCGACATGGTACCACTGGTCCGGGTAACGGCGTATGGCACGCTCGAAGACCGCGGCCACTTGCGCGAGGTTGTGCGTCAGAGCTTCTTCACGATTTCTGTCGTAGCGGATGTCGAGTGGCGCTTCGATGATGCCCCGGTAGCGTCCCGGTGCGTCCATGACCGAAAAGGCGGGAACGACAGGCGCCCGGGTAGCCATGGCCAGAAGAACGGGGCCGATGGGCAGACTCACCGGTCTGCCGAAGAGGGGCACCAGGCGCGTCCGGTCGTTGAACACGCGATCGCCGAGGACCGCGAGCACCTCACCCCGTTTCAAGACGCGCACGAGCTCGATGGAATCGTAGATCGAGCTTCCCAGCTCGATGACCCGAATGGAGTGACGCTCGCGAAGGCCGTTGACCAATTCGTTGGTGAAGACGCTGTTGTGCCTGACCGCGACCACATGGATCGGGTAGCCCAGGCCACGCAGTCCAAGCCCACCGATTTCCCAGTGTCCAAGGTGCGCGGTGAGCAAAATGGCGCCACGGCCCAAAGACAGTGCGGCATCCAAGTGCTTGCGACCTTCGTACAGGTGGATGAACCCCCTGCATTCGTCTGGGGACATCGTCAGCAGACGAAAGAAATCGACCATGTAAAAGGCGTAGTTCTGAAAGACGCGCCACGTCAGTCTGGAGAGTCCGTGCGGTGGCAGGGTGCCGTTGAGGATGATTCTGAGGTTGTGCTCAATGGTCGATCGGTCCCGGCTGGAGAGGAGGAAGACCAGGGTGCCGACGAGCCGTGTGCAAGCGTGCAGAACGGGCTCGGGGAGCCTTCGTGCCACCCATGAGGTGGCGTGATAGAAGAGCGGCTTGTCCAGGGGATGCGTGCGCATGGGGGGAAATGCTCTCGAAGTTCGGTATGGACCCTCTGCCTTGTGGGGTGGGACGTTAATGCTCTGTCAACTTTGAATCGCAAGGTACACTCCCCTTTGATTCCCCCCTCGAGGGGGGTGGGGGGTGTTCTCTTGCCCGGTGCAACTTCTTTGACGGAGCGCTAGACGGTCAGCTCCATGTTGTCGCTCAGCAAAGCCACCTCGATGCCGTCGAGCTGCGCCAGCTGCGCCTCGATCTGCTTCCGATAAAACGGCTTGAGATGGGTGATATAAATCGTGTCGGGCTTTACGGGCATTTTGGCGATTTCCGCTCCCAGGAGGGCCGGGGTGAGGTGACCGGACGCCAAAGCCAGGGCCTCCATCTCGTTCGGGAAGGAGACCTCGATGATCAGCCCCTTGACCCGAAGCCCTTCCATGCGCTTCCAGATCCGATCCGTGGGGCCCGTGTCTCCCGTGTAAACCAGACAGTCGGGAGTGTCCTTGCAGACGATGTAGCCGTAAGCCGGAACGGCGTGATCCACTTCCGTCGCAAGGATCGAATAGCCTTGAAGCTCGAGTGGCTCCTCGGTCCCAATCTCCTGGTAGCGCATCACCGGGCGCTCAGGAGATGGAATGGTTGTGAAATCAGGCCAGATGCGGTTGTTGAAAATATTGTTCTTGAGGTCCGCGATCACCTCCGGGCCGCTCAGAACCGTGAGCTGACAGACTTGATTCATGGACACAATGTTGTCCACGAGGAACGGAATCCCCTTGATGTGGTCGAGATGCGCGTGCGTGAGAAAGATGTGCGAGATGTGGCATTGGGCTTCGTTGTCGAGGGAGATGGAAACCGTGCCCGCGTCGAGCAGCAGAAAATCGTCAATAAGGAAAGCGGGGGAATTGTGCCCCGGGACTTCCGACCCTGACGCGCCAAGCACCTTGATCTGCATCGCAATTGTCTCCATGGGCCGCTGCAAGCCGCTCGACAACACAGTCTCCGGGCGGGCGCAATGGGGTTCTCATCCGACCTTCTTGCGGCAATACTACCGAGTTTCTCCCGGTTTAGGAAGCAATAAGTCGGAAGGCCGTTTGCGCTTTGTCTCCACATCGGTCAGGTCCCGCGCAAGCTCGCAACCAAGCTTACTGATGTCAACACGGTCAATGCGGATCCCCCTCTCCAGCGGGATGTCTCAACGAGAGTGCTTCGTGGACCGCCCAGGCGAGGTCCTTGATGCTCACAGGTTTCATGATAAATGTGCTGATCCGGTAGTGCTGCGCTGACTCCTCGCTCACCGTCTCGCTAAAGCCGGTGCAGAGAATGATGGGTATGGTCCTGCTATATTTCCGCACCTCCGCAACAAGTTGAACACCACTCATCTCTGGCATGCTCTGGTCCGTGACCAGGATATCAAATTGATCCGGATTGTTCTTAAATGTCTCAAGAGCTCTGACACTGCTTTGGTGGGCTGTTACCCGGTAATGCAGCTGCTCCAGGCTATCACTAACCACTTCAAGGAAGAATAGCTCGTCATCGACGATGAGAACACTCTCCATGTTTCCGACAGGAAGCTTCCCCTGCGGTTTCCCTGTTTCAGCGGATTTGGCGTGAGCGACCGGAAGATAGACCTCAAAACGGGTCCCTTCACCGATCGTGCTCTGCAAGTCGATGAGACCTCCATGCCCTCGCACGATCCCAAGCGTCACGGAAAGTCCCAATCCGGTGCCTTCGTTGACGGGCTTGGTGGTAAAATAGGGTTCAAAAATCCTTTGCATCGTACGAGGATCAATGCCCTGTCCCGTGTCCTGAACGCCCAGTCTCAGATATTCTCCAGGTGGCACGTTGAGCGACAGGAGCTCCCTTGGCTTCAGAAGGCGAACGTTTTCCAGGGTCAGCGTTAAGACCCCCCCGGTATCACGCATCGCATGGTACGCGTTGGTGCACAGATTCATGATGACCTGATGAATCTGGGTAGAATCCCCATTGATCGTGTCATCGTCGACCTCGATCTTCTGCTCGATTTGGATGGTCTTGGGTAAGGTGGAACGGAGAAGCGTTGTTGTTTCTTTCAAGAGAGGCGCGACGGAAATGATGTGCATAGCCGTTTCATCGCGCCTGCTGAACCTGAGAATCTGCTGAACAAGGTCCTTCGCACGCTTGCCGGCATCGAGCACGCGGGAAAGATACGCATGTCTCTTGGTTGAAGGCTCAGCGGGCTCATCCATGAGCGTAAGCTCCGTGTAACCGATAATCGCACTCAGAATATTGTTAAAATCGTGAGCAATACCGCCTGCCAAGGTTCCAATGGCTTCCATCTTTTGAGCCTGAATAAGCTGGCTCATTAGAAGTTCCTTTTCCTCAAGAAGTCTCTTCTCCTGGCTTAGATCATGAATGAATACACCGATTGAAATCGGATTACTTTCTTCATCAGTGATAAGCCATCCACTAATGGATATGGGGAAGATGTTTCCATCTTTTCTGATGTAGGCAAGCTCAAGGAGATCGTCTTGCATCAGACCCGATTTGATCGTTAAGATCGCCTGCTCTGCAGCCTCCTGGTATTTCTGAGGGACAAATTCCAAAAAATGATGATTCACGACTTCTTGCAACAGATACCCACTTTTCCTAATCAAAGTCCTGTTAACATCAAGGATTTTTCCATCGAGCCCGATCAAGACAACCCCTTCGGGGTTCGAATCGTAGAAAGCTCGAAAACGAAACTCACTCTCTCTCAACGTCCGTTCGGCTTCCTTCCTCTCGGTGATGTCCCGAAAAGCTACGACACGAACAGACTTGCCATTGTATCGCGTCGCGCGACTGAAATACTCGACATCAAACTCCTTGCCGGATCGGCCAATTATCCTGGTTTCCAGCCTTCCCGATTCGATTGCCGGACTTGCTGTCACGGATCGAAGGTTTTCGGCGGCATCCTTGACATAGCCGGGAGCGAAGAAGTCCAGGAGACTTCTTCCAATGATGTCATCCCGTTGATAACCCAAATAATTGAGCGGGTTCTCGTTGATATCGATGATTCGGCCCGCATCATGAATAATGATCCCGTCAAAGGACGTATCAATGATGTTTCGAAAACGCTGCTCGCTTTCCCTTAGGCGCTCCTCGGTCTTCAACTGGGCACTGATGGCATGACAGAGGGCGATGAGCATGGCAACCGTGCCAGCCAGACGCTCCTCCTCCGGAGCCCATGTTCGGGTTTCCCCTACTTGCTCAAAGCACAGAATGCCTCGAATCCCATCCTCGATCCAAATGGGAGCGTCGAGGAGGGACACGATGTTGTTCGAACGGAAATAATCTTCCGGGATCTCGATGGTGCGCGAGTCCTCGAACACATCTTCTACTGCGATGACATTGCCTTGCTGATGAGTTGACACATA
>CALBZH010000583.1 GCA_937889795.1 uncultured Syntrophobacteraceae bacterium
CATGACAACCGACTCTTACGTCGTGGATCCCCTTGTCTTTCCCGGTGGCGATATTGGTAGCCTGGCGGTTCACGGGACGGTCAATGACCTGGCCATGCTGGGGGCCGAGCCCCTTTATCTCACCGCCGGCTTTATTCTCGAGGAGGGTCTGGATCTTGAGACACTGCGGTACATCGTTTCTTCCATGTCCCTGGCGGCCAAGATGGCGGGCATCCACATCGTGGCCGGCGATACGAAAGTCGTGCCTCGAGGGAAGGCGGACAAGCTGTTCATCAACACGGCCGGAATTGGAGTCATTCCCGCGCACATCCAGATCGACGGCAGTCGGGCTCGACCCGGCGATGCCGTCCTCGTGAGCGGCACCCTCGGGGACCATGGCATGGCGGTGCTGTGTCAGCGCGAGGGACTGGCGTTCGAAAACGAGATCCTCAGCGACTCGGCCCCGCTCCATGACATGGTTGCCCGAATCCTCGACATATGCCCCAACCTGCACGTTCTGCGAGATCCCACTCGAGGAGGGCTGGCCACGACGCTCAATGAGATTGCCCAGCAATCCCGAGTAGGCATCCGGCTGTTCGAGGAAATGCTCCCCATACGCGAGGACGTCGCCGGGGCCTGTGAGATGCTCGGATTGGATCCGCTCTATGTTGCCAACGAAGGGAAGCTCATCGCCATCATGCCTGCTGAGTATGCCGAATCGGTCTTGCGATGCATCCGGTCCCACCCCCTCGGCGCGAACGCCATGTGCATCGGGGAAGTCACGGATGCCGAGCCGGGACGCGTCTTCCTCAGGACCCGGATCGGCGGACACCGCCTCATCGATATGCTCAGAGGCGAGCAGCTACCGAGAATCTGCTGATTCAAACGAGAGGAAGACATGCTGATCACCGAGCCGGGTAAACCGGGAAGCCACCACCTGATCTGTGCCGTATGCGGCAACGAATACCGCCGGCTGGGCAGGAGCCTTCAGGTTTGTCCGGAGTGTATCCGCGACCGATGGGAGGAGAGCAGGAAGTGGTGTGAGGCCGTCCATGCCGTGTCGCGCGACAGCTATCAGCTGCCGCTACACCCACCTCGCGATCCAGTCGGGGAAGCGTGCAGTCTGTGCGTTCACCAGTGCCTGCTGACCCCAGGTGAAAAGGGCTATTGCGGAGTCCGCGACGGTAGCGACGAGAGTCTTCTCGTTCATGGCCATACCTGCGGCCAGCTCTCCTTCTATTATGATCCGCTTCCCACAAACTGTGTCGCGGATTGGGTGTGCGCCGGAGGCACGGGTGCGGGGTATCCGAAGTACGCACACGACAGGGGACCGGAAGCGGGCTTTCTGAATCTTGCGGTCTTCTTCGAAGCCTGCAATTTCGATTGCTTGTACTGCCAGAACTGGATGCACAAAGAAGCGCATATCAAAGGGAAACGGAAGACGTCGGTGAGCGAGCTTGTTCGGGCGGTCAATTCCCAGACCAGCTGCATCTGCTTTTTCGGAGGCGATCCGGTCCCCCAGCTGCCCTACGCCCTGCGTGTAGCGGAAGAGGCCCGTAAGGCTCGCTCCGGCGAGATTCTGCGTATCTGCTGGGAAACCAATGGCAGCATGCAGCAGGATTTGCTGCGATCCATGGCCAGCATCTCTCTGGAGTCCGGAGGGTGCGTCAAGGTGGACCTCAAGGCCTGGAACCCGCATCTCCACCGGGCACTGACAGGCTGTGACAACAAACAGGTGTATGAGAATTTCGCGATGCTCGCGGAGTGCATTCCTCTTCGGCCGGATCCGCCCTTCCTGGTTGCAAGCACCGTCATGGTACCCGGGTATGTCGAAGCGAACGAAATCGCCAACATCGCGCGCTTCATCGCGGAGCTCAATCCGGACATTCCCTATTCACTCCTGGCATTCGCCCCGGAATTTCATCTTCGGGACTTTCCAACAACCTCACCCGAGCAGGCCAAGGCTTGCTTCGAAGCAGCCAAGAAGGCCGGGCTTAGACGAGTGAGGGTCGGAAACCAGCATCTCCTGTGCTCCAGAGCTTGACCGGAGCCAAAATAGCCTTCCAAGCGTTTTCTCTCGATTGCAGCGGCATCCGTTGCGCTCGTCCCGATCTGAATCCTTGGTCTGCCTCCACGAGTCGAAAAAACCACTCTGATCTTTGACCGCCATGGCCAAGCCTGCGCCTAGACCAGAGCGTGACTCCAACAGAACACGCTACGTGCCAACGGGTGAAATGCCGTCGCTCCTGCGAGAGCCGTTCTAGGAGCACCGCCCCATGATCGTGAAAACCATATCAACAGCCCTATGCATATTGTGCATTCTATTGCACAATATGCATAATTTCTCTATTGATTTTTAAACGGTCTCCTCCTATAGTGTCGCCCGATGCACAACCCGGAATGTGCGACTTGCTTTGTGAAAGGTAGATTCATGCTCGAGGATTTGTTTACAAAACCGATTCTCATTCTCGGCTGCGGCAATCCCCTACTGGGGGACGACGGGTTTGGTCCGGAGGTGGTCGATCATCTCCACCGCATGGGACACCTTCCCGACACCGCCGCTGCCATCGACGTTGGAACCAGCATCGGCGATATCCTTTTCGACTTCTTGCTCAGCCCTCGCAAACCTCCCCATCTGTTCATCGTCGACGCCGTATGCCAACCTGGACGCAATCCTGGAGACCTGTTCGAAGTGGCCATCGAAGATGTCCCGTCGAACAAGTCCGTGGACTTTTCTCTGCACCAGTTCCCGTCGGTGAACCTGTTGCGGGAGCTGCGGGAGTCGGGGGCGATGCAGATCCGCATCCTGGTCGTTCAGGTCAACGAGATCCCCCAAGTCGTTCAGCCCGGCTTATCTCAAGAAGTGCGGGAAGCGATCCCCAGGGCCTGTGAGTGGATCCTGGACAAGCTCGCTCCCCTGGCCGTGTGACCCGTCTGCAGGCAGGCGACGGCGTCACACCGGATTGGCGTTCGAGATTGGCAGCGAAAACGGAGAACAGTTGAGATGGCAGACACCCCTGTTGGATCGGTCATGGTGGTGGGCGGTGGCATCGCTGGGATTCAGGCTTCCCTGGATCTGGCGGAGTCTGGCTATTTCGTCTATCTGGTTGAAAAAGGCCCGGGGATCGGCGGGGTCATGGCCCAGCTGGACAAGACCTTCCCCACCAATGACTGTGCGATGTGAATCATCTCGCCCAAGTTGGTCGAGTGCGGTCGGCACTTAAACATCGAGATTTTGACCCTGTCGGAAGTTGAAGACATCTCCGGCGAGGCAGGCCGTTTCACGGTCCGGGTGAAGCAGCGGCCCCGCTACGTGGACATGGACAAATGCATTGCCTGCGGCCTTTGCGCCCAGAAATGCCCCAAGAAGGTCGATGATCCTTACAACGCGGGCATCGGCAAGCGCAAGGCGGCTTATATCCAATATGGCCAGACCGTCCCCCTGAAATACCTGATCGACCCGGATCACTGCCTGTATCTCCAGCGCGGAAAATGCCGGGCGTGCGAAAAGTTTTGCCCGACCGGTGCGATCAATTTCGAAGACCGGGAGCGGATGCGCACCTTCGAGGTCGGTTCCCTTATTCTGGCTCCCGGCTACAAGCCCTTCGACCCCGTCGTCTACGACGTTTATGGCTACAAGACCATCCCCGATGTCGTGACCGCCCTGGAATTCGAGCGTATCCTTTCCTCGAGCGGCCCCTTCATGGGGCATGTGGTCCGGCCGTCTGATTCCCGCGAGCCGAGAAAAATCGCCTGGATTCAATGCGTTGGCTCCCGCGATGCCAGCCGCTCGGAAAACGGCTACTGTTCGAGCGTGTGCTGCATGTATGCCATCAAGCAGGCCCTCGTGACTGCCGAGCACATGCCGGGAAAAGGGCTTGAATCCACCATCTTCTTCATGGACATTCGAAGCCACAACAAGGAATTCGAGCGCTATTACGAGGATGCCAAGGCAAAGGGGATCCGCTTCCTTCGCGCGCGTCCCCACACGGTGACGCCGGGAGCCCACCATACGGGCGTCGAGGTGTCCTATGTGACCGAAGACGGGCGCCCCGTGGTCGAAACGTTCGATCTCTTGGTGCTCTCGGTCGGGATTCAGCCCTCGCCCGATGCCAGAGCTCTCGCGAAAAAGCTCGACTTCGAGCTGGACCAGTTCGGATTCGCCCGGACGAGGAGCTTTGATCCGGTGACGAGCACCCGGCCGGGCATCTACGTCACAGGCGCGTTCCAGTCACCCAAGGCCATCCCCCGTGCGGTCACGGAAGCCTCGGCTGCGGCGGCGGAAGCGTCCAGGCTTCTGGCCGGCGCCAGAGAATCCCTGACCCGCACGAAGAGCTATCCACAGGAGCAGAATGTGTCCGGACATGAGCCACGAGTCGGTGTCTTCGTGTGCTCCTGCGGGATCAACATCGCGAGCGTGGTCGACGTGAGCGCACTGACCGAGTACGCCCGCACGCTTCCCCATGTCGTCTATGTGACCAACAATCTTTTCACGTGCTCAGCCGATACGCAGGTCCTCCTGGGGCAGACGATTCGGGAAGAGCGACTGAACCGGATTGTCATCGCAGCCTGCACCCCGCGCACCCATGAGCCCCTGTTCCAGGACACCCTCCGGGAAGTGGGCCTGAACCCCTACCTCCTCGAGATGGCGAACATCCGCAATCAGAACTCCTGGGTGCACCAGACCGACCCCGCCAAAGCGACCGATAAGGCCAAGGACCAACTGCGCATGGCGGTCGCGAAGGTGGCTCTGAACGACCCCTTGGATCGCCCCCGGGTCGAGGTCGTCCAGCGGGCGCTGGTTGTCGGCGGAGGCGTCGCTGGCATGACGGCTGCCCTCGGCCTGGCCGACCAGGGACATGATGTCGTCCTGGTTGAAAAATCCGACCGGCTCGGCGGCAACGCCTGGAACATCAATGAGACCTGGCGGGGCAACCCGATTCGTCCTTTGCTCGAACAGCAGATTACGCAGGTCCAAAACCATCCCAAGGTCCGCGTCCTCACGAACGCGCGCCTGATGAGCGGTTCGGGATCGGTGGGGCATTTTGTGAGTGAAGTCAACGTCAATGGCGCCACCGAGACCTTCCATTACGGAGCGGCCATTATCGCGACCGGGGCTCGGGAAAGCACTCCCACCGAATACCTGTACGGCCACGACGATCGCGTCATGACCCATCAGGAATTCGACGCCCTGATGCGAGAGGCGGGAGATCAGATAGCCAGAGCCGAATCCATCGTCTTTATCCAGTGCGTCGGATCCCGCGAGCCCGAGCGCCCCTATTGCAGCAGGCTCTGTTGCACTCATTCGGTCCAGAGCGCGATCAAGCTCAAAGAGATGAACCCCGAAATGGACGTCACCATTCTGTGCCGTGATGTGCGCACTTACGGAGAACGGGAAGCGCTCTACCGCAAGGCCCGCTCCCTGGGCGTTCTTTTCATCCGCTTCACCCGGGATCGCAAACCCGTCGTGAGCCAGCTGAAGGGCGGCCTCGCTGTCGACGTATTCGATCCGATCCTGCAGCGGACGGTCCGGCTCGAAGCGGACCGCATCGTCCTGGCTTCGGCGATTATTCCAATTGACAACACGGACATTGTCGACATCTTCAAGTGCGGGCACAACGAGGATGGCTTTCTAAACGAGGCCCACCCGAAGCTGCGCCCCGTGGACATGTCCGTGGACGGGCTCTTCCTCGCTGGACTCTGCAACTACCCCAAGCCCATCGACGAGGTGGTCGGACAGGCCAAGGCGGCGGCGGCACGGGCTAACGTGATTCTTTCCAGACGCACGATGCAGCTGGACGCCATCAAGTCCTTTGTCACGGACCGGTGCGATGGCTGCGCCCTGTGCGTGGACGTGTGTCCCTACATGGCGATCAAGCCCCGCGAAGAGCATCAGGGGGATCGAATCCGCAAATGGGTTAAGGCGGACAGCGCCCTGTGCAAGGGATGCGGACTCTGTCAGGCGACCTGCCCCAAGGGCGGGATCGTCATTCACGGCTTTACCGCGGGGCAGCTCCAGGCGGAAGTGGACGCCCTGCTGCAGTCGGCTTAGAGACGATCGAGGAGACGATCATGGAACATGAATTCGAGCCCGTCATCATCGGGTTTCTGTGCAACTGGTGCGCCTATGCCGGCGGCGATCTGGCCGGCGTCTCGCGTCTCCAGTATCCCGCCAACATGCGGCCCATCCGCGTCATGTGCTCGGGGATGGTGAGTCCAGACCTCGTCGTGCATGCCCTCTCCAAGGGCGCGGATGGCGTCCTGGTAATGGGCTGACACCTCGGTGAATGCCATTACCTGGACGGTAATCACAAAGCATCCGCACGTTTTCAGGCCATCAGCGTGGTTCTCGACAGCCTCGGAATCGATCCCGAACGGTTCGCTCTGGAATGGGTGAGCTCCGCGGAGGCGCCCCGCTTCGCCGAAGTGGTAACGCGCTTCACAGAACAGATCCGAGAGCTGGGACCCAACCCCTTTCGCGGCGAATCAACCGCCGCGGTCGGCTAGGAGGCGAGGCATGAAAACGTTTTTCCATTTGAAGCAAGAGGTGCAGGAGCGCGGACTGTGTCATCGCTGCGGCGGGTGCGTCTCTTTCTGTACGGCCATCAATTACGGCGCCCTCAAAATCGATGAAGATGGAAACCCATGCTACGCCGATGTCGGCAAATGCATCGAGTGCGGCATTTGCTATCTCATCTGTCCCGAAATCCATGATCTGGATGACGACCAGAAGCGGGTGGCGGGCTGGAGTGCCCCGATCGGCAGAGTGATCGAAGTCGCCACCGCACGGGCGGTGGATCCGGAAATCCGCTCGCGGGCGACGGATGGCGGGGTTGTGACGGCGCTGCTCGTCCACCTGTTCCACATGGGCTTCATTGACGGAGCGATCGTAACCAAGCAGACCGGGCCGTTCCAGCGATCGCCCTGGCTCGCCACGAGCCGGGAGGAGATCGTCGACGCGGCTGGCTTCCATTTCGATGCGTCCCACGGCATGACGCTCTTCGGGGATGAGTATTCAACCTACGCTCCCACCATCCAGGAGCTTCAGGAGCTGAGCAAGCAAGGACTCCGGCGAGTGGCGTTCGTGGGCACGCCATGCCAGATCAAGGCCGTCCGGAAGATGGAGGCCCTTGGAATCGTGCCGGCCGATGCTATCCGATACCATTTCGGCCTCTTTTGCACTGGCAATTTCCGGTTCGGCACCCATGAGCGCGAGCGGCTCGAAGGGCTGGGGGGATTCCGCTGGGACGAGGTGACGAAGGTGAACGTCAAGGAGGCCCTCATCATCCACCTGAAAAACGGCGAGCAGCGTCCGCTTCCCTTGGACGAGCTGGATTTCATGAAGCGGTACGCCTGCCGGTTCTGTGACGATTACGCCGCCGAATTCGCGGACCTTTCCTTCGGAGGCATCGGCTCGGAGGAAGGCTGGACAACGGTCCTTGCCAGAACGGTCCACGGCCGTGCGGTGCTCGCCCATGGCCGCGGCCGCGCCGTCGAGGAGCCCAACCGCTCCGCCGACCCGCAGCTTGGCACCCGGATTCGGAGAACGGTGGAGGACTGGTCTGTCCGCAAGAAGGTGCACTCGAACGATAACCGCGAGCGGATGAACGGCCATCCGTAGGAAAGAAGGGACACCATGGCAGTTAAAGTTGCCGAAGAATGGCTGAACGCCTGCTCGGGCTGCGAAATTTCCATCGTGGACCTGGGCGAGCGGCTCCTCGACGTGCTCAACCTGGTCGAGTTCGTCCACATGCCCGTGATCATGGATCATAAGTATTTGGGACAGCCCGGGGACGGCAAGCATCTCTCCATCCCCGAAGCGGAGGTTGGAATCATCAGCGGCGGGATTCGCAATGCCGAGCACCTCGAAGTTGCCGAGGAGATGCGCCGCAAATGCAAGCTGATCATCGCCCTTGGAACCTGCGCCACCCACGGCGGGATCCCGGCATTAGCCAACTCCTATGAAAACCGGGAAATTCTCGACCGGTACTACACGACGGAGACGACGGACCCGTTCGACGCCCTTCCGGGGGACGGCATCCCTGCCCTGCTGGATGCCTGTTATGCCCTCGATGAGAAGATCAAGGTGGATGTGTACCTTCCCGGCTGCCCGCCTCATCCCGACCAGGTCTTTTCAGTGCTCACCGCGCTGCTAGAAGGGAGAACACCGTCCCTCGCGTCCAAGAGTGTTTGCGACTCCTGCCCAACCATTCGGGAGGGCAAGGGACAAGTCAAGCAGCTGCGACGCTTTCTCCAGGCTCCCTATCAGAAATCGCCGGACGAGCCTCTCGACAAGATGCGTTGCCTCCTCGAGCAGGGGTTCCTCTGCATGGGGCCGGTCACCAAGGCCGGCTGTGGCGGCGATAAGGTCATTCCCCGCTGCATGATCGCCCGGGTTCCCTGCCGGGGGTGCTACGGTCCGGTTAAAGAAGACGGCAACCAGCTCCTGGGCATGGTGAACGCCCTGGCATCGAACGGCATCGATGTTCAGTCCCTGCCCGAGCACGTTTCGCTGCTGCGCTTTTCGGGGGCTCACGGCCTGCTGAAGCCGCGCCCGAAAAGAAAGGAGACCCGATAATGTCACAGGTCATTCAGATCGCGCCCATCACGCGCATCGAGGGCCACGCGTCCATCGCCATCCACTTGGACGACCAGGGAAACGTGGCGGACGCAAAAGTCCACGTGATGTCGCTGCGCGGCTTTGAAAAATTCGTCGAAGGAAAGCCGGCCGAAGAAATCCCCCGGATTGTCAACCGCATCTGCGGGATCTGCCCCTGGATGCATCACCTGGCATCCAACAAGGCGGTGGACGGTTGTTTTGGCGTGACGCCACCTCCGGCGGGCAGGAAGCTGCGCGAGCTCATGCAGACCATCGCCCACGCCGAAGACAAGCTGCTCCATTTCTTCTTCCTCGCCGCGGCCGACTTCGTCATGGGACCCGACAGCGACTACGCCGTGCGCAATGTGATCGGGGTCGCTAAGGCCAACCCCGAGCTGGCGCAAAAGGTCGTCAAGATGCGCTACATGGCCAAGATGATCCTGGAGAAATTCTCGGGCAAGGCCATCCATCCCCACGCGGGCGTCGCGGGCGGATTCTCGAAGCCGCTCATGGAAGAGGACCGGAAGGAATTCCTGGCCCAGATGCGTGAGCTTTTGGATTTCGCGCTGTTCACGATGGAATTCGCCAAGACGCAGGTATTCCCGAAGTATCTCAGCACCATCGAGTCCCTCGGCGTGATCCAGACCGGGTTCATCGGCACCGTGGACGACGATGGGGCGTTGAATCTCTACGACGGCAAGATCCGCCTCATGAAGCCAGACGGCAGCACCACGGATTTCTCCCCCCAAGATTACACGGAATACTTGGGAGAGCAGGTCGTGCCGCACTCCTACGGGAAGTTCCCCTACGCCCGGTGCTGGGACGAAGGTTTTTCCATGGATCTGAATGATCCCAAGGGCATCTACCGGGCCAACTGCCTGGCGCGCATCAATGTTGTCGACCGGATCCCCACCCCGCGGGCGCAGGCTGAGCTCGAGGAGTTCCGGGAGAAGTTCGGTCGGCCTGCACAGGCGACGCTGCTCTACCATTGGGCGCGACTGATCGAGGAAGTCTATGCCTGCGAGCACGCGATCGAGCTGCTCGAAGATCCCGAAATCACGGACCCCAATATCCGGGCTCACGTCGAGCCATGCGCCGGCCGGGGTGTCGGCGTCGTGGAAGCCCCGCGCGGAACGCTCATCCACGATTACTCCACGGACGAAAGAGGGCTCATCACGCGGGCCAATCTCATCGTCGGCACGACGCACAACCTGGGCCCCATCAACATGAGCGTCAACCAGGCCGCGCGGGCGCTGATCAAGAACGGCACCGTGGATGAAGGAATCCTGAACAAGATCGAAATGGCCGTCCGTGCCTACGACCCCTGAATTTCCTGCGCCACCCATCGCCTGGACGGCGATCGCGGCATCTCCATCCGCATCACGAACGCGCAAGGGGAATTGGTCCACAGCCGGTCCTGAAAGCCGGTTTCGCGGGCACGGCAGCGCCGTGCCCGCCCTGACGCCGCTAAGATCAGTCGGGTGTCTCGCGCGCCATCAAGGCTTTCTCCACCCTTCGCGCTCACTCCCCACCACGGACTGCTTTGCCATCCGGTGCACTGGATCCGGCCAATCCGTAGGGTCCATAGCCTGACCGAGTCCGCACTCCCGGAAGACAACCTGCACGCCCCCCTTCCACTCTGATTCTTTCGTAAAGAGCCTCAGGGACTTGCCGATAGAGGCTGGGTTTGACCTTTTCAAACTCCTTGTCGAGCACGGATGCGACATCGTCCTCCGGCGAGCCCGACCTGCAGCAATGCAAACGGTTTTGGGCTTCCCGAGGACGGGGCCAAGTGGAAGCTCAATTGAACGCAGAGATGAACGAACCAGAGAGGTAAGACATGAAACGGTTAATGAGATTTGGCTTGGGAAAACGGCTCACGCTGTGGGGGACAGCACTGGTCTTTGTCCCATTGATCGCAATTGGGATCGCCTCAGATCTCAAAATGACGGGCACACTGACTAAGGTCACTGAAGAGCAGGCCACGGAGCAGGTCAAGGAACTGAGTGCCATGGTCCGTGTCATCCTAGCCAAGGAGCTGGACGTAGCCAAAGGTCTGTCCGCCCTCGACGCGGTCAGGACCACAGCCCTGAAAGTGCACAAGGATGGCGCGAAAGCCGCGAGCGAGGAGATCAAGGCGCTCAACAACCTGCTGGCCCTGAACGCAGCTGTCGAAGCGGCGCGCGCGGGTGAAGCGGGAGCCGGCTTCGCCGTGGTTGCCGATGAGGTGCGCAATCTCGCGATGAAAGCGGCTGAAGCGGCGAAATACACCACCGGTCTCATTGAGCGCAGTGAGAGGAAAATCCGGGAAGGGTTGGAGCT
>CALBZH010000584.1 GCA_937889795.1 uncultured Syntrophobacteraceae bacterium
ACCTTGTCTCTCGCTGTACCGTCATCTTCCGTGATCTTCGCTTCGATGATAACCTGAGGATTGAATTCGCTCGGGATGATGAAGTCAGGCGTCTGGTCGAATCCCTCGATTCGCTCAGCGCGCTTGGTCTTTCGGTAGCTGATCCGGGCTGCCGTCAGAACATCCTCGATGGCGGATTCGAGACTGTCTCCAACAAGTTCACTCACTGAATCTCGATGCCCGGCGAAAGGCCGTCCGAGGAAGCGCTCATAAAGAAGCATGGCGTAGGGGACTCCCATGCAGGACAAATTCCTAATGCTATCCAAACCGCGCCGCGTATCGGCCTTATCGAGACGGTGAAGCTGATCATTCTCAACCTCCGGAACGCCTGTTGACAAGAGGTGGCACGCGGTCTCCACCAACGCATCGAGCCTCTCCCTCGTAACCCCATTGGTCGAGAGTGGCGTTTTCGGCGCCATTCTCACTTTGCGGTCAAGCGACCTCACAAATCCCTGGGTGACGGCTGTTCCAGTGTGTTGGGTCGTGACGTATCCCCACTCTGGAGGTGTGAAACCGAGCATGCAGCGCAGCACCACTATGGAAATGGGCTCAGAAGCGGCCACCTCCATCACGGACTTTGGATCCAACAGGCTGAATCCGTTGGTCGCTGCCTTCAATGCCTCGTAGCCGCGCTCAAATACCGGGTAATCGATAAACCCTGCCCCCTTGGGCATCACCAAAAACTCAGACTCAAGGCAAGAGAACACGGCGTCGACGTACGGCTCCGGGTCTCTCAGAATGTCGTCCAAGGCCGCTTCAAAAGGGAATGTGGGCATCTCGGTCACCGTATTCCTCTGCGCTTTCATGAGCCTCCAAGCCTGATCTCTCCCGCCGTCTTGGCCCCAAGTCCTGGATGTGCTTCTCGACTTCAGGCCATGTACCAAATCTCTGAAGCCACTCGGCGACAATCGCGATTCGTCTCGCGACCGTCAGGTTGATGTCCCAGTCCTTTCGCAGTGACCAGATCGCCAATCGAATAAGATGCCCGAATGCGATACACCTTGTGTCTCCCAGAGTCGGCACGACGTTTCCGGCTTTGAGCCGGTCAAGGTCTTCCAACACGATGCGGGCGACGCCTTCAGGAGAATCAGCAAGCCATTTGCGCGACATGACACCCGTGAACCGACACACAAAAACCGTGTCGATGATGGACGACCCTGTCTTGTTGATGTGGATGGACGCCCCCATCTCAGCCGGGCTGGGCAGAGTTGCCGAGCAGGTCAGCCCGGCATCGAGTATGGCAACTGCGATCGGGTAGTATATCTCCAGATCGTTGTGGTGATAGGTGAAAGCCAGCGGAGAGCCCGGCTTGAGGGCCTTGGCCATTCGCGAGAAGACCCTGGAGATCCCTTCGGTAAAATGCTCGATCCCCCTTCCCATGTCCTCGTTGCCGGTCAGTTCCTGAGGGTTTCGCGTTGACGCCTTTGTGAAAGGGGCAACCGTCTGGCCCACGATCCGTCGCAGCCAGACATAACAGAAATCCATGAGCTCGGCGTACTGGACGTTCCCGAAGTAAGGGGGGTCCGTAAAGACCGCATCCAAAGTCGCCGGGGGGACGTCCACCGCAGCGGCATCCTCGCATCGGATATCAACGATGCGCTCCCCTCCGGGACAGTCTCCGTTGAGGTGATCCCCGATCCATTCACCCCGGATCGGTACAATCATTTTTCTGGTGCCCTGATATTTCACTTCAAACGGGCTGTCGCAATAGGACTTCGCCTTACGGAATTTCTCGATGATGTTAGACCAGCCTCCGCTGCCAACGCAGCTGCTCTTGCCCGAATCCATGATTCCCAGCAGATTCGATTCGCACTGGATCAGGCCCACCGGAAAACCGTGAACGGAGAAAATATCGAGGGATTTTAGGGCCATCGTGTCATAGCGGCACAACATGTTCTGGTACCGCAGCAAGTCGGAAAGGTTGGTCGCCAAGGCGTTGCGCACTCTCTCGTTGGAGACTTGAGCGATCTGCCCCGCAGACAACTCAAGACCGAGCAGTTGTCGGGAGTTGAACATTTCTCGATAGCGTTTGTAGCCCCACCGGTGCAGGCGGTTTGTCTCGTCTCCGGACGGGATTTCATCATCCGGGACATACTCCGGTCGAATCTGCTCCCATGCCTCTTCGGCTTCCCGAAGGCGAGCTATATCCAAGGCATCCGGTACCTTGAAATACCTTCCTGTATGGCGGCTTCTGCAGGAAGGACAGTGGTATTCGATCGCGAACAAGCGATGGCGCGGCGGCCCAAGAGTAGGGTCGGGGAATGTAATACTGGATCCGCACTGAGTACACGTACAGCGATTTCGCCTGGCAGGCCCTTGTGCGGTCAGGGGCGTTCCGCAATGCCGACATGGGCCGGGTGCTCTTCTATCGGCTGATTCGGTAAGCTCTCCACACTGCGCGCAAACGAAGACATTCGCCGGATGTCTGGAATCACCTGCCAACAGGTAGCCCGGGAAGAGATCCACGTTGTTCTGGCATTTCCTGCACGTGGTTGCTTTGACCCATAGGAAATACTTAACCGACGCGACGTTCGACCCGCAGACCGTACAT
>CALBZH010000585.1 GCA_937889795.1 uncultured Syntrophobacteraceae bacterium
CGAGATATCCACTCGTGACTGGAGTTCAGACGTGTGCTCTTCCGATCTAGATTCACCGGCTTCGACCTTGCCCAACGTCCTCCTCATAAGAAATTTGGTCTGCTCTGGGAGTTCCCTGGTGGCAAGGTCGAAGCCGGTGAATCTTTGGAGGAAGCTCTTCGCAGGGAGATTCACGAGGAGCTTTGTTGGGACGTGGAGGTTGGGCAGCTGTTTCGACACGTGGCACATCATCAGCCCGAGTTTCGAATCGATCTGTACGCGTTTTGGTGCTCCATCAAACGCGGGTCCCTTTGTCTGCGGGAGCATGTTGCGTATACGTGGGCACGTCCATGGGAGCTTCGCGACTATCTCTTCACGGCTGCCGACAGGAAGCTCCTGCTTTTTCTGGAGCAGTTGGAATCCCCCCCTGAATCCCATCCCTTCGAATAAGCCCATCACAACCTTGCTTTTGAGCGTTTCAGCAAGTTAGAAGAGACGTCGCACTTTCAGGCGCGGAGTCTCAGGTTCTTCTCGAACGGAATTGCCTCCTTGAGACCTTTTCATTCCTTCAAATCAGCATTATTTGAGAAAGTACACACAAATTCAATTGGAAGGACAACCGGATGGATCAAAAACATGGCTTCGGGCAACAGCTCATTGGAGCTCTGGCCTCACTCAAGCTGACACTCTTCGTGTTTCTCGCTCTTGCCGTGGGCTCAATCTTGGGTACCCTTCTGCCGCAAGGCCTGTCCGAACCGGAACTGCAGCGTCATTTCGGTCCGGGAATTGCCGGATGGATCGCGGCTTTTGGCCTTCATGACCTTTATCACACGGGGTGGTTTAGGCTCCTCCTCCTTCTCCTTTGTGTTAACCTCGCGGTCTGCAGTCTCGATCGCCTCCCCAAGACCATAAAGCTAATGTCTCGTCGCGAAGAAACCTTGAGCGCAAAAAAGCTTGAAAAATTCAGCACCCGATACTCCCTTTCTTCTCAGCATGGTCCCGAGGAAGCCCGCTCGCGGATTGCGAAGGTTTTGGAGACTGCCGGATTCCCCAGCCAGTTTGTCCCAGGCGATCAGGGCCACGGACTCATCGCGGAAAAGGGACGTTGGGCGCCCTACATGGTTTACGTGGTTCATCTGAGCGTGCTTGTTGTCCTTTTCGGCGCGCTGCTCGGCTCGATCCTCGGCTTCAAGGGCTTCATGAACATCACAGAGGGAGAAGTATCGGACAGCGTTGCAGCGACGACGGGGCATGGCCAGATCATGCTCCCATTTTCCGTCCGATGCGATGATTTCAGCGTAGCGTTTTATGATCAGGGGACTCCCAAGGAGTTTCGATCCGATCTGGTCATCCTCGAAAACGGCAAGGAAGTCCGCAAGCAGACGATTCGGGTGAACGATCCCCTTACTTACCAGGGGATCACCTTTTACCAGTCATCCTATGGAACAACCCTTAAAGAAGCAGAGGTGGAATTTCAAGACAAGGCTAATGGAAAGAGTGAAAGGATCGTTCTTCCCTTCAGACAGATCCGCCTAATCCCGGGCACTCAGGATCGTGTCCAGGTCGTTGAGTATGAGCAGGATTTCAATCGGTTCGGACCCGCGATCGGTATTCTGCTTCAGAAAGACGGCCAAAAGGAATCCTCTGGGTCGTGGATCCTGGTCGACAAGCCGGACTTTCACGGTAACCGCATCATGAACTATGGAATCCGTGTGATTCGAGCTGAAGCCAGTCAGTTCACGGGATTGCAGGTGAAGCGCGATCCAGGGGTCTGGTGGGTATACGGAGGATTCACAGCGATGCTCCTCGGGATTGGCCTGGCATACTATACAAGCCATCGTCGGCTTTGGATTCTGGCCCTACCCGAGGGAAAAGGAAGCAAGGTCATCCTTGCGGGCAGGGCCAGTAAGAATTCACTTGCCTTCGAGCAGGAGTTCAACGGATTATGCGAGCGGCTTAAGGCCGAGCTCTAAGCGAATCGGAAAGAGAGAACACAATGGTTACCAGCTCACTGCTTCTGAGCATTACAACGTTTACCTTTCTCGCCTGCTCCGTACTCTATATGGCTGGAGGCGTCTTTCGCCAAAAACAGCTGTTCTTTGTTGGCTCAATGGTGGCCTCAGGCTCACTGATCCTTCAAACCGCGGGCATTCTCCTGAGATGGAAAGAATCCTACGACCTCGGTTACGGACATGCCCCTTTGTCTAATCTCTATGAATCCCTTGTTTTTGCGGCTTGGGCCATCATGTTGATTTACTTAGTCTTGGAGTATCGGACTAAGCAACGATCTCTGGGAATCTTTCCGTGCCTCATCACTTTCCTGGCGATGGCATACGCGTCTTTTTCGACAAACGTAGATGCCAAGATCCAACCTCTGCTACCGGCTCTGAAAAGTAACTGGCTCATTGCGCACGTGGTCACATGTTTCATTGGATATGCCGCTTTTGCTGTCGCCGCAGGTCTTAGCCTGCTCTACTTGGCCAAGGGGAAAGCCATGGGCTCTTCCAACACCGGACCGGCAAGTGGGTTCGTACCTGAGCCCAGACAGCTTGACGAACTGAATCATCAGATGGTTCTTTTCGGCTTTCTATGGCTTTCCGTAGGGATCATAACGGGATCGGTCTGGGCGAATTCGGCGTGGGGAACATATTGGAGCTGGGACCCCAAAGAAACATGGTCACTCATTACTTGGCTGGTGTATGCGGCGGTCTTGCACGCCCGCACCATGCAAGGATGGAGAGGCAATCGGGTCGCATGGATGTCGTTATTGGGATTTGCATGCGTGATTTTTACCTACTTTGGGGTAAACTTTTTGCTGACGGGTTTGCACAGTTACGCCACAAAATAGACCTTAAGGAGGGTTAGGGGCATGCTGGGTCTTGGTCCCACGGAGCTGATACTGATATTGATCGTGGTCCTTTTCTTTTACGGAGGGAAACGATTTCCAGAAATTGGGGAAGGCCTTGGAAAAAGCATAACGGCATTCAAGAAAGCCATTCGAGGCGAGCCTCCGACTTCCGCCAACACTTCCAAGAAGGACCGCGAGTAGTGCTCGTTTTTGTTGGTTGGTTGAAATGAAGCAGAATGGAGGCTCACGGGAGCAGAGCATATGTTCAATCTCGGATTCGAAGAGTTGCTCTTGATTCTGGCCATTGCGCTGATCGTGGTCGGGCCAAGCAAATTGCCCGACTTAGCTCGAGCGATCGGTAGAGGCTACGCGGAGTTCAAAAGGGCGATGGATGAGCTCAAGCAGACCATCGAGCAAGACGAAACGGTCAGGG
>CALBZH010000586.1 GCA_937889795.1 uncultured Syntrophobacteraceae bacterium
GGTTGATCGGCTCATCGTATCAGTTGAAAAAGGGACGAATATTGTCACGTCCATGACGACGGTTTCGGTCCCATGACGATTCGTATTCGATTGCGATCTCGGGGATGTCCCCCCAGCGACTGCGTCAGGCAGGCTGACTCGCCCGTCGTCGGTACACCCGCTTGATTTGCACGTTCGAGACCAGCGCCACGTATTCCTTACCCTTCTCGAAATCCACGCGAATGGAATCCTGGTCGATTTCCATGTAGCGGGAGAGCACCTTAAGAATGTCGTTTTTGAGGTTTTCAAGGATGTCCGGCTCGATGTCCATGCGATCGTGCATCAGGACCACCTGCATCCTTTTCTTCGCTTCCTGGCCGCTCGGCTTTTCGCCGAAGAAACGTCGAATCGCGCTCAGCATCAGTTCGTCCTCCTCGTCAACCTCTGAAGAACCGTTTCATGCGGCCCAGCAGTCCGTCTTCCTGGTCATCGTCAAAGGGAATGTTCTCCCCGTTCAAACGCCTGGCAATCTTCTTGAACGCCTGGCCCGCCCGGCTATTCTTCTCGTGCACCAAAGGAGTCCCGCGGTTGGTGGAAATCACAACCTCCTCGCTTTCCGGAACCACTCCAAGCAACGGAATGGACAGGAGCGACACGATATCCCCCGTGGACATCATGTCTCCGCGCTTCACCATCTTATGGTTAAGTCGGTTTACGATGAGATGCACGTCTTTCAGGAGGTTGGCTTCCAGCAATCCAATCACGCGGTCGGCATCACGAATGGCCGAAACCTCCGGGGTGGTCACCACGATTGCGGTATTTGCCCCAGCCACCGCCATCTTGAAGCCTCGCTCGATTCCTGCCGGACAGTCGATGAGGACGAAATCGAATTCCTCGGCCAGCTCCCTGCAAAGCTCCACCATTTCCTCGGGCTTGACGGCATCTTTTTCACGGGTTTGAGCCGCCGGGATGACGAAGAGGTTGTTCACCTTGCGGTCCCGAATCATCGCCTGCTCTTTACGGCACTTGCCCTCCACGATATCCACGAGATTATAGACAATACGGTTTTCCAGGCCCATCACCACATCAAGGTTGCGTAAGCCTATGTCCGCGTCGATCATGACGACGCTGTGTTTGTCCTTGGCCAGAACCGTCCCCAAATTGGCCACCGTCGTCGTCTTGCCGACGCCTCCCTTTCCTGATGTCACGACAATGATTTTCCCCGCCATAGCGATCCAAACCTGTGTTGAAGGTTATATTGCCGGTCACATCGTAATGACCTCGATCCGATTCTTCTGGATTTCAGCAATTTCATAGCGCTTCACGGCCCGCCGGTCCCCCTTGCCCGGCACGGCTACGAGGTCCGCGATTCGGATCTGGCTGGGCTCGATGCTCAATGCCCAAATCTTCGCCGAGCGATCCCCCAAGGCCCCCGCATGCGCGATGCCGCGCAGATTCCCAAACACGATCACATCCCCCACGGCCAGGATTTCAGCCCCCGGGTTCACATCCCCCAGCACCACGCAATCCCCGGGCGATTCGATGCGCACCCCGGAGCGACAGGTCGTGCGGACGACGACCGCGGCGTCCTCCGCAAACGCGTAGGTCTCCGGATCCGGTTGACGGGGCTTCGGCGGCGGAAGGACCTTGGTGGGCTGCAGGTAGAAGGTCACATCCTCCGTCAGCATGACTTCCATCAGCTGGACCTTGGCTTTTTCCAGGAGAAGCCGGTACAGGGCCGCGATTTCATCCGATGCCAGGGGATGTCCCCGAAGATCCAGCGTCATTTCAGAGCATGAGAAAAAATCCCGTGTACTTTTGAGCCGATTGTCCACATCCTCCATGATCGACTGGAACGACGCCAAGGGATGCGGAACGAGCATCAATCCATCGCGGTTGGCTTTGATTTGAAGGGGAATCGCCTTTTCCTGTTCCATAGGACTGTCTGGTTTTATCCTTCCCTTATCACCAGAGGACACTTGATCGACCCTGCAACCCGATCAAGGAAGCACCCACTGCCGAAGCTCATCCCAATTGCAGATCCGTGGGAATTCATCCTCGGGCAGACCCCGATTCCAAGGCTGATCGAACAGCAGCGGCTGAATCCCCTGCCCCGACAGAAAGCGGCACGTCTCCAGCCGGTCTTCGACAAAGAATCGCACATCCAGATCCTTCAGGATTTGGAGCTTAGCCTCCGGCGCGCCTGTGGCGATCACCTGAATGCGGTCCGCCATGACATCCGGGAGCGTCTGCTCCAGCCACTGGGTGATCGACTCCGGCCAGATGCGTGCCGTGACAAAGCGCAACGGCCCGCGCTGAGCCAGCTCCGTCAGGACCTCCGGCGCGCCTTCCATCGGCGGCACCATCAAGGTGTGCTCGTCATCGAGAGTCAGGCAAATCAGCTCGTCCAGGACGGTTCGGTCAAGATCAAGGCACTCGTAGAGGTTATAGCACCGCAGGTCCTCCATGCTGAGTCCGTCGATTCCGTAGCGGTCGCGCGCCAGCCGCAAAAAAACCTGCATGGTGTCAGCCACCACCCCGTCGATGTCGAAGGCCAGCCTTGCGGGATCGATAGTTCCGTTGTGCTCCAGCGTATCCGTTATCATCATGAACAGTCTTCCGTGAGACAGGTCTGCGCCGGCTCGTCGAATCGAAATTCGATCTCGTAGATGCCATCCGAAAAATGAGTGTGCACCACATAACCCACCCGATGGAACACGGAAAGCATCCGTCGATTAGCCCCGAGAACATAGGCGGTAATTCCGGTGATTCCCTTGCTTTTTGCGATTTCACACAGATAATGCACGAGAAACGTCCCGATGCCGAATCGCTGCCACTCGGCTCGTACGGCAAAATCCACTTCCGCCATGTTGGTCTTTAGGTCAAGAATATAGCGACCCAGAGCGATGATGGTTTCATTACCCACATCGCCTTTCACCCCGACGATCGCCATTTCGTGCTCGTAGTCAATGTTGCACATCGCCTGGGTATTGCGGTGCGGAAAGACCTTCATGGCGGACAGAAACCGGTAATAGATGTCCTGATCGGGCAGCGTGTAAAAGAATTCCTGGAACGCCCGCTCGTCCGTGGGCTTGATGGGTCGAAAAAGGACTTCCTGGTCGTTCCCGAGCACCTGCCGCACTTCCCACTGTCCGGGATAGAGCGGCTCGAAAATCGGCGGCAGGATCTGATCCTGATACACGTAGCGGAGCTGCTTCGCTTCAGCCAGCAACCAGATCGGAAGAGCACACGTCTGAACTCCAGTCACGAGTGGATATCTC
>CALBZH010000587.1 GCA_937889795.1 uncultured Syntrophobacteraceae bacterium
GGCCGTACAACGCTATTACACACCCGACGAGTTCGAAGCCCTCGGCCAGACCGCACGGAGCATGGGCTTCCCCTGGGTAGAATCAGCCCCCTTGGTACGCAGCTCCTACCATGCCGCGGAGCAGGCCCGTGCACTTTCCCGCTCCGGTGCTCCGCCGACCGAGAGACGAAAACCGGGATGAATTGAACTGCGCGCGGTTTAAATTTTGGCTTTTGTCATCTCGAACGAATGAGAGAGATGTTGAGATTTCTCACTTCGGTCGAAATGACAGCAAGTCCAATTCTCAGCCGTTCGCAGTCTAGCCCTTGTGATCAAAGATGCTTGGCAGGGACGAACCGAGGCAGCTCCGGCATCGGTCTCAGACTCCCTCCGCAGCATCCCTCCGTCCCAAGTTTCCCTCTCACCCCGTCTCCCGCTTATCCAGCTCCCGGTCCTGCCGCCCGCCGAGCAGCATCTGCCCGGTCATGGCACCCACAAAGGCCAGGAACATGTCCCACTGAGTATCCCACGGATCACCCTGGGACCCCAGGAAGGCGTCGGCCCCCTGACCGAAGATAAGGGCCGCCCACCATTCGATGAATTCGTAGAAGGCGCTGATGGCCAGACAGATGCAGGTCACGATGAAAAAGAGCCAACCGCCCCGCTTCAAGGGGGTGCAGCGCAGCAGGACTTCCCGAGCAAGGAGGGCAGGGATGAACCCCTGGGCGAGGTGCCCCAGTCGGTCGTAGTGGTTCCGGCCGAGGTGGAAAAGCTCCTGGACCCAGAATCCGAGCGGGACTTCGGCGTAGGTGTAATGCGCACCGAGCATGAGGATGAGGGCGTGAGCGAGCACGAGCCGGTAAGAGAGCGGTGTCATGCGGAAGCGACCGTAAACCCCGACCAGGATTGGCACGCCGAGGAATATGGGAAAGACTTCCATCAGCCACGTGGGGTAGTCATGAGGGTTGATTGCTGAGACAAACAGGGCAACCGCTCCGACGATCAGCAACCACAACGGTTCCTTATGTCGCATGGATCATCCTCGACTTGGTCTGGGACTCCGGTTGAATGCGCTCACCAAGAAAACCTTTCAGCTCACCGGTGTCAATGTGGTAATACCATGCCCAAATGGCGAATGAGTGTCGGCTGGGCGAGCCAATCCGGCCTTTCGAGCCACTCGATAAAGACCCGGGTCCAGGAGCAACGGCGGAGCATGATCAAGACCACCCCCATGATGCAGCAGTACCTGGAGATCAAGGCCCAATATCCGGATGCCTTGCTGCTCTACAGGATGGGGGATTTCTACGAAATGTTCATGGAAGACGCCACGGTTGCCGCCCGCATCCTGGACATCGCCCTCACCTCGCGCGACCGCAGCGCCGAGAATCCGATTCCCATGTGCGGGGTGCCCTACCACGCGGCGGAGGCTTATGTCCCCAAACTGGTCGCCGCCGGTTACAAGGTTGCCATTTGCGACCAGGTGGAGGATCCTCGAAAGGCCAAAGGCCTCGTCAAACGCGAAGTGACACGCGTCATCACGCCCGGTTTGATCCTGGAGAGCCAGAACCTGTCGGCCGACCAGCCCAACTACCTCGCGGCAGTCTCCGTTACCGAAACGAATGGTAACACCGGGCTTGCTTACCTGGACATCTCCACCGGCGACTTTAGAGTGATCGAGCTAGGCTCCGAAGAAGACTTGATCGAGGAGATCCTGCGTGTAGCGCCCAAAGAGCTGTTGCTCTCCGCCAAGGTTGAGACGACGTGGCTCTCGCGGTTGCAGCGGCAACTGGCCCTGCTTGTTGTCCCCGTCGATGGGGATCATTTCGACCGATTCCGCGCCGAGGAACGGCTCATTCAGCATTTTCGCGTCCATTCCCTGGAAGGGTTTGGCATCCATCGCATGAACCGGGGAATCGAGGCGGCCGGGGCCATCCTGCTGTATATGCGGCAAAATCTGCTGGGCTCTTGCGACCATGTGAAGCAGCTGCTGCCCTACAGCCGGACCGATTACATGGTACTGGATGAAGCCACGGTCCGCAACCTCGAGATCTTTCAGTCCCAGAGCTTTCGGGGACGCAAGGGGTCCCTCCTCGATGTCCTGGACAAGACCCGGACGGCCATGGGCGCACGCACGATTCAGCAGTGGCTGCGCTACCCGCTGCTCGATCTCGATCGGATCCAGGTTCGGCTATCGGCGGTCGCTGATCTGGTGAAGCAGGGTGACGTTCGCGACCCTCTGCGCGACATTCTCGGAAAAATGAGCGATTTCGAGCGACTCAATGGACGCGTCAGCACCGGGACAGCGGGACCCCGGGATCTGGTGGCGCTCAAGCGGTCCCTTCAGCTTCTCCCTGCGATGGAAGCGGTCCTGGAGCGGCTCTCGTGCGCCGGCGACGGGGAAAGCGCTCAAGAGCCGGGGGAGGCGACCCTTGCCGGGGCGGAGTCTGGTCATGGCCCAGTGGCGCATCTGCTCGATGAGATCCTGGCGCAGTGGGACGGACTCCTGGATGTCGCGGACCGGATCGAGCAGATCCTTGCCGACCCGCCTCCCGCCAACCTGAATGCGGGCGGGGCCATTCTTCCAGGCGTCCATCCGGAGCTGGACCATTATGTCCGGCTGAGCAGCGATGCCAAGGGCTGGATGGCGGACTACGAAGCAAGCCAGCGACAGCGGACAGGAATTGCTTCGCTAAAGGTTCGCTATAACAAGGTTTTCGGGTATTACATCGAGGTCTCCAAGGCCAATTTGGCTGCGGTTCCCGAGGACTATTTCCGCAAGCAGACCCTGGTCAACGCAGAGCGTTTCATCACCGAGGAGCTGAAGGGATTCGAAACGCAGGTGCTGGAAGCGGATGAAAAGCGGCTCGAGCTTGAGCAGCAGGTCTTCGCGGATCTGAGAGCGGCGGTCGGCGCGGAAAGCGCCCGCATTCAGGACATGGCTCGGCGCGTTGGCGAGCTGGACTGCATCGCAGGTCTTGCGGAAGCGGCCGCACGGCACGATTACTGCCGTCCTGAGCTCAACAACGGGGGCTCTCTGTTCATTCATGACGGACGTCACCCGGTGATCGAGCGCTTCCTTCCCGAGGGAGCCTTTGTTCCCAACGACCTCGAGATGAACCAGCATGATCAGCAGCTGCTCGTGATCACGGGCCCCAACATGGCCGGAAAGTCGACCATCCTGCGCCAGGCGGCGCTCATCGTGCTGATGGCCCACATTGGGAGCTTCGTGCCGGCGAGCGCCGCACGAGTCGGACTGGTCGATCGCATATTCACGAGAGTGGGCGCCTCCGACGACTTGGCTCGTGGCCGTTCGACCTTTATGGTTGAAATGCAGGAAACATCCAATATCCTTCACCAGGCGACGCCGAAGAGTCTTCTCATTTTGGATGAAATCGGGCGAGGAACCAGCACCTACGACGGAATGAGCATTGCGTGGGCGGTCGCGGAATACCTTCACGACCTGCAGGGTGTTGGGGTGAAGGCGCTTTTCGCCACCCATTACCATGAGCTGACCGAGCTCGCCGCATCGCGGCATCGGGTTAAGAATTTCAACGTGGCCATCAAGGAGTGGGAAGGCGAGATCCTTTTCTTCCACAAGCTGGTAGCGGGCGGCGTGAACCGAAGTTACGGGATTCAGGTGGCTCGACTTGCAGGGCTGCCTGAGCCGGTCACCCGACGGGCAGGCGATATTCTAGCACGGATCGAGCGTGGTGAATCCTTTCTGGTCCCTGCCGGTTTGGTCAACAGGAAGCGTAAGCCCAAGGGAAAGATTCAGGAGGCCGGTGTGCAGCTGGGCATGTTTCAAACCTCGACGGATTGGCTGCGTGACCAAATCCTGGGGTTGGACATGGATCACCTGACGCCGCTGGCTGCGTTACAGACCCTCTATGCCCTGAGGGAGCAGATTCGGCGCACTCACCGCGATGGATCGGGGGACAGCGCCGGCGCTCCCGGATCCGCGAGCCAAGGATGAGCTTAGCAAAAGGGTTGGACATTCGACCGAGGAACCGATGCGCGATGAAATGGGCCTGCGTTGGCTTGGGCTTTTGCGCGCTCATCGCAGGGATTCTGGTGATCGCCGCTGACACGGGGGCGACGGGGACAGCCGAGGAAATTTACAGCAATGCGCGCGGTGAGTACCGAAACGCGCTCGGAATCGGGGATAAGGATCGAAAGATCGAAACACTGAGACACTGCATTCAATTGCTCGAGGAGGTGGAGAAGGTCGACACACACGGGAGCCTGGCTGCGAAGCGACTCTATCTTGCGGGACAATGCCATCACCTGGTTTACGATGCGGCAAAGAAGCAGGAGGACCGTGATGCCGCACTGCAGCATTACCGACTTCTGGTCGAGAATTTCCCGGAAAACCCCCTGGCTGATGACGCTCAGTATCTCAAGGGGGTTCTCCTCGCTCCCGATGACCCTAGCCAGGCTCTGGTCGAGCTCAAGAAGGTGAGCATGTTTTTCCCGGGGGGGGATTCGAAGCCCAAGGCCGTCCAGATGGCGGCGCAGCTGGAGCGGCAGCTCGGGTGCAAGGACAATCCCAAGAAAGCTGCCGAGACCGCGATGCCGCAAGTGGCCGTTTCGCCCCTTTTGTCCGCCGATCAGGGAAGTCAGACCGATGCCGCGCAGAGCTCCAAGACGACCCGAGCCAAAACCCGGCCGGGCAACAAAGCTGATGCGGCCGCTGAGAAGTCGAGCATTAAATGCCCGGCTGTCGCCGAGCTGCAGAACATCCAGCATTGGTCGGGAGAGGATTATACCCGCGTCGCGATCTACACCAGCACTGCGGTGGCATTCCAGGAGCAGGCTTACCTGCAGGATCCCAAGCATCAGAAACCTGCCCAGATCCTGGTCGATCTGAAGGGCTGCGCGGTCAACCCCCGTCTGGGGAATCCTCAGAAGATCGACGACGCGTTTCTTGAAGGGGTCAACGCCATCCAGCTTGACGCCTCGAAGGCACGTATCGTTTTGGATGCGAAGTCATTGGATCGATACCGCATCTTTACCTTGTCAGATCCCTTTCGGATCATCGTCGACATCCAAGGGAAAAAGACGGCTCAGCAAGCTGCTGGGGCGCCGTCACGCGGGTCATCATCTCCAGCCCCCGCCCCGGCTCAGCCCCAGCCAACGTCACCGCAGCCGTCGCGGCCAACGGCGGATCGACTCCCTAGCCTGGCCCGCCAGCTGGGGCTCGAGGTGAACCGCATCGTTCTCGATCCTGGCCATGGAGGGAAAGACAAGGGGGCCACAGGTCCGGGAGGCGTCCACGAAAAGAACGTCACTCTGGCGATCGCCCTGGAGCTCAAGAGCCTGATCGAGGAGAAGTTGAATTGTCAGGTGTTTCTTACACGGACCAAGGACCGCTATGTGTCGCTCGAAGAGCGAACGGCGTTTGCCAACGCCCACAAGGCGGATCTCTTCGTTTCCATCCACACCAATGCCAACGAGGACAAGAGCCTCACGGGGACGGAGACCTATTTTCTCAACTTCTCCAAGGACAAGGAGTCGGCTCGGGTCGCTGCCCTGGAAAACGCAACCTCCACCAAGCGAATCAGCGATCTCGAGACGATCCTGCACGATCTGATGCGAAACACGAAGATCAAGGAATCGTCTCAATTGGCTACAGCGGTTCACCGCCAGGTCGTGAAGCACATCCGGGCCAAGGAGCAGGAGCGCGTGCGTGATCTGGGAGTGAAGCAGGCGCCGTTCTGCGTGCTGATCGGTGCCGAGATGCCATGCATTCTGATTGAAACGGCGTTCATCACGAATCCCAAGGAGGAAACACGTCTGAAGGACAAAGAGTTCCAAAAGGAGCTTGCCAAGGGAATTGCATCGGGGCTGGAAGTGTACATGCGTCAGATGAAGAGTCTTGCTCAGGCAGGGGACCGGCCATGACATCGACTGAGACTGAGGTTGTACCGGGTACCCTGGTCGAGTTTTTTGAGAACCGACAAGTGCTATGCGGCGTTTGTACGGCGGTTAAGAGCAATCGCCTTGCAATCCTGACCGAGCAAAACAAGGAGGCCAGTCTATCCCAAAGTCGCTTGGTCCATGTGTCGAGAGAAACCCTGGATCTAAAGCTGAGCCGAGATGACCTGGTGTCCAAGCTTCAGGCTGCTTCCGCTGTTAGAAAGCACCTCATGGCGGATGTGAGCGTGGAGGAGCTCTGGTCGCTATTGGAATCCGAATCCGAAGGCTTCAGCGTACGGGATCTGGCGGAGCTCATCTTCAGCGGGGTTGTCTCGGATCACCATGTGGCGGCGACCCAGCGTGTGCTGTTTCAAGATCGCCTCTACTTCCAGTTCAAGGATGGGCAGTTCATCGCCCGGTCTTCGGATAAGATCGAACAGCGGCGCGTGGAGCTCGAGCGAGAAGAGGCGAGGGCCGCCAGGATTGAGAGCGGGGCCCAGTGGCTGCAGGCCATTTGGAGTCGGAAGGCCCGGCCCGTGGTTCCCGCCGATCAGCAGGACCTGGTTGACTGGATAAAGAGCTATTGCCTGTTTGGACAGGAGTCCCCCGAAGCGGCATTGGTGAAAGAGCTGTTTAAGCGGGCCTCGATTCCGCCCCAGCAAAGCTCGGCCTTTCGCCTCCTCGTACGCCTGGGGATCTGGCGGGAAGACGAGAACCTGTATCTCCACGAGGAGAATATCAGCCCTCAGTTTCCAGCCCCTGTTGAGGAGCTCGCCCAGCGGGTGGCCGCCGCAGACTGGCTCGCCCGCTGGGACAAAGACACGCGGCGCGACCTGAGGCATCTGCACGCGATTACAATCGACAGCGTTCTCACACGGGACTATGACGATGCGCTGAGCATCGAAACGCTGCAGGATGGCACCGTAGAGGTGGGCGTGCACATCGCCGACGCTGCGGCAATGATTTCCAAAGGGGATGATCTGGACCGGGAGGCGGAGAATCGCGCTAGCTCCATCTATCTCCCGGACGGGCGCATCACCATGCTTCCAACAACCCTTTCCGAGGGACTTTGCAGCCTGCGTGCAGGCGACGACCGGCTTGCCGTCAGCTTCCTCATACGCTTCGACGAAGAGGGGACAATGCTGAGCCATGACATCTGCACCAGCGTGGTCCGCATCCGCGATCAGCTGACCTATGAAGAAGTCAACGAGCGCGTCCGAAAAGAGCCCCACTTGGAACGGCTTTACGATCTGGCCCTCAAGCACCGGCAGAGACGGCTCGCTCAAGGCGCCATCATCCTTCCGCTCCCGGAGATCCACGTCTATGTGAATCCAGTGGGAATGATCCAGATCTCACGCTACGAGAAGGAAACCCCAAGCCAGATCCTGGTCTCGGAATGGATGATCGCCGCCAATGCCCTCACCGCGGCATTTTTGGCCGACCGGAAGATACCGACGTTGTTCAGAAATCAGGCGGAATGCAAGCCTGAGACGGATTTCGTCCAAAGTCAGTATGAGCTCTTTTATGTCTACCGCCAGCGACGGCTGTTCGCTCGGGCCGAAATGGATATTGAGCCACGCGGCCATTGCAGTCTCGCACTGCCGCACTACACCATGGTGACTTCCCCCATTCGGCGTTTTTCCGACCTCGTGGTCCAGCGCCAGCTCAAACAGGCCTTGGCATCCGAGAAGCCGCTCTACAGCGACGACGAGCTGCGTCAGTTGATCGCAAAGCTGGGTAGCATTCAGACCAAGATCGCTTATATTCAAAGAAAATGGACCCGTTATTGGCTGCTCAAGTACCTGGAGCAGGAAGATGTGCAAACCCTGGAGGCACTCGTCCTGGAGGCCAACGATCGATTCGCCCACGTTCTCCTTCCGGATTATCTGATGGAAGCAAATGTTCCGCTGCCCGAGAAGGGCGCGGTTCAGCGGGGCGAGTTGATTCGGATCCGAGTCGACAAGGTCCACCCCAGGGATGACATCCTGCGTCTTCAGCTTCTGCGCCCCCCTGCCAGCTCTCCGGATGCGACAGCCTGAGGGGGCGACGGTACGAGGAAACAATCGTCTTGAAAGGCTGCGTGACCCTGTGTCATGCGCCCATGGGAGAGCACATTGTATGAGCGAGCTCGCAGCCATCTTTGCCGGGTCATTTGCCCTCGCCCTCTCCGGGGCTCTCATGCCGGGTCCCCTTTTCACGATTACCATCACCGA
>CALBZH010000588.1 GCA_937889795.1 uncultured Syntrophobacteraceae bacterium
TTATGGGCTCATCCCGGCTGGGCTCGCCTTTCCACTCCTGGTTGCGCTCGGGGCATTGTCTGGAGTCCTGGCCGTCTTGCAGGACGCCCGCGTGCTCGCGTCATTCGGGATTGCTGGCGGTTTCGCGGCCCCCATTCTGACGTCGACGGGGCAGGGCAGCCATGTCGTGCTCTTTTCGTACTATGCGGTGCTGAACCTCGGCGTGGTGGGCATCGCTTGGTACAAGGCCTGGCGTGAGCTGAACCTGATCGGTTTTGTGTTCACCTTCGCCATTGGGACGGTCTGGGGGGTGCTTGCCTACCGGAGCACCCATTTCGCCACGACTGAGCCCTTCCTCATCCTTTTCTTCCTGTTCTACGTGGGTGTCGCCATCCTGTTTGCGCTCAGGCAGCCTCCCGATCTCAAGGGCTATGTGGACGGAACCCTTGTGTTCGGGCTTCCGATCATCGCGTTCGCCCTTCAGAACAGCCTGATCAAACCCTATCCGTACGGGCTGGCGTGGAGCGCCTTTTCGCTGGCCGCCTTTTACATCGCCGTGGCGTGGGTGCTGTTCTTGAGGGCGCCCCAGACCCTGCGGCTGATGGCGGAAGCGTTCCTGGCCATCGGAACGGCGTTCGGGACCCTGGCGATTCCCCTGGCATTGGACAGTCGCTGGACATCGGCTGCATGGGCCATGGAAGGGGCCGCTTTGATCTGGATCGGCTGCCGCCAGGGAAGGCTGCTTGCCCGTCTCGCGGGGGAGCTCCTGATTCCGGCTGCCGGGCTCGCATTCCTGATCGACATGCCGGGCACCTACGGCAAGTGGCCCTTTCTGAACGGGTTCTGGCTTGGCGGCGTGACGATTGGCTTTGCCGGGTTATTCGGCTCCTATTGCCTCGAGCGCTACCGAGAGCGCTGCAGCCACTATGAGACCATCGTTCGGATTGCTCTCGGCGTCTGGGGACTGCTGTGGTGGTATGGGACGGGGATACGCGAGGTCGAGGTCCACGTACCGGTGAGTCAGCGAAACGGTGTCATTCTGCTTTTCCTGGCGCTTTCCAGCGTCTTTGCCGAAGGCTTTCGCGTGTGGCTATCCTGGCCCTTTCTGGGCTATCCGTCCTGGGTGCTCGTTCCGCTTCTCATCTTGATTGCCACAAAAGTCTTCGGGGAGAGGGGGCACCCACTCATGAACGGTGGCTGGTGGGGGTGGGGGATCGGACTGGGGAGCTGCGGATGGCTGCTATGGCGCCAGGACCGGCAATCCGCTTTTCCGGGCTTCGAGAAGGGGCTCCATCCTCCCGTCCTCTGGCTGCTGGTTTGGGTGGTCACCTGGGAAGCCGCCACTCGAATCGGATGGTGGACTGCCACAGGATCAGTCTGGTCTATGGTCGTGTGGGGCGTCGTGCCTGCGCTGAGCGCGGTGGGATTGACCCTTTGGGGACAGGCGATCCATTGGCCGGTCCACCGCCATGAGACCCAGTACCTCCTTTGGGGGACCGGGGGACTGTGTCTGGTCGTGTGGCTCTGGATCCTGGGGGCTGGGCTTGCATCCGACGGCAACCCGGCGCCGTTGCCTTTCCTGCCCATTTTGAACCCGCTCGATCTTACCATTGGAATCGGTTTGCTCGCCGTGCTGCTCTGGGAGACTTCCACCCGGAGACACTTCCCCAACGAGCGGACGTGGATGGAGACGCCCCCGTGGAGCTCGGCCTTCCCTGTGGTCTACGGCCTCACGGTTTTTGCCTGGGTCAACGCGATCCTGGCCCGAACGTTTCATCACTGGGGCGGGACTCCTTTCACGTTCGTTGGCCTGTTTCGATCCATGATGTTTCAGGCAAGTGTGTCGATCCTTTGGGGTGTGACGGCGCTGTGCGTCATGGTGCTTGGCACGCGCCGAAGACTGAGGGCCCTGTGGCTCGCAGGCGCTGGGCTCATGGGCGTTACCGTGCTCAAGCTGTTCCTTGTCGACCTCGGAAAGGCTGGCACCTTGGGCCGGGTGGTTTCCTTTATCTCGGTTGGCATTCTGATTTTGGTCGTGGGCTATTTTTCACCTGTTCCCCCCCGCAGCAAAGAGGAGGCTCAGCAATGAGAAGGCCCATGTCAGGCCGATGGCTGTTTGGGGTATGGGTGATGGTCCTGCTGGCGGCAACGAGTGCGGCACCCGCGGACGATCCCGTGAAGCCAGAGGAATTCGCTTTCGGGTTTAGGCTCGACGCGCGCATGGGGGCACCTTTCCAGGAAGTCGTCCTTCCCGTGGATTTCTACCGTGGGGTGGCCCGCGCCGATCTTCAGGACAGTGCGGTATTCGATGCGGACGGGAAGACGGTTCCCCATGCGTTTCGATCGCCCGGACAACCGTCGCCTGCCAGAATGACCGAGTGGCTCCCCGTCTTTCCCGTCGCCGGACGGAAAGGCCGTGAGGCGAGCGGGCTGGCGCTTTCGTTCAAGAAGGCTCCCGATGGGACGTTGCTTGAGATGAAGACCAACGGCGGTGAGCCTGCCGGGGATCGCACCGTCGCGTATATCCTGGATGCGAGCTTCCTGAATGATTCCTATTCGGCGTTGGAGCTCACCCTTCAGGAGGGCTCGGATTCCCAGCTTTACCGGGTCACGATCGAGGGCAGCAACGACCTGAGCGCATGGACTGCTGTCGCAGCGTCCCAGACGATTGGCCGCCTCGCGCACGAGGGTCGCTCCATCGAAAAGGGGAAAGTGGAGCTGCGCCCGTGTCGCTACAAATACCTGCGCCTCACCTGGAGATCCGACGTTGACCTGCCGCGTCTTGTGGATGCGCGGGTGGAGTTCACGAAATCGGTCGCGGAAGACGTGCATGAATGGGCGACCTTGAAGGCGGGCGAGAAAGGGAAAGAGCCGGGATACGTGCTCGACACGCGGGGATGGATGCCGGTGGATCGGATCCGGGTTGTCTTCCCGGGGACCAATGTGGCGGTTCCCGTGAGGGTCTACTCGCGTGCCAATGTGGTCGACCCCTGGCAGTTTCGATCAGAGGCTTTGGTGCACCGCCTGAGTGTCGAGGGAAAGGTCTACTCGGAGGAAGAAATCCGGCTCCAGAGTGCCACCGTGGATCGGTTTTGGCGGGTTGAGCCCAAAGTCGCTCAGGAGTCGTCCGGTGCGTCGCAGACGGTCGAGCTGCAGGTGGGCTGGATTCCCAAGCGGTTGGTCTTTCTCGCCCAAGGGACGGGACCCTATACCCTGGCCTTCGGTAGCACGTCGCGTCGGGTCGCGCCGTTTCCCGTCGAATCACTTCTGGACAGAGTCTCTCTCGAAGCCCGCAAGAAGCTTCTTGTGGCCACGGCCGGTCTAGGCGGCATGCATCCGCTCGGCGGCGAGGCAGCGCTTCGCCCCGTCAAGGGGCCTCTCCCCTGGAAGCAATGGGTTCTCTGGTCGGTGCTCATTGGGGGCGTGGGCCTCATGGGGTGGATGGCTTCCAAGCTCCACCGGCAGCTCAGCGGAGGGGGCAAGTGAGATCGTACGGAACAAGATCGTCCCACACAGTGAGAAGGGGGCGTGCCAGGTCGATCACGGTGCGGCGCTTCCCTTCTGATTGTCCGGCCAGCTCATGGCCGCTCGAAACAGGCGCCTTGCGAGCTTCCCTCGCTTTTTAGTCGACGTGAGAATGGCTTTGGGGCTCAGGAAGCCAGCGCAGCACCGTGTCTTCCATGAGACGATAGTGCGGTCCGTGATGGAAGCCGCTTCGGGTGGGAGCTCATAGAACGCATTGACGAATCGGAGTGCATATCGGAGCGGGACAGTGCTCCCGCGCTCCATTGCCAGCTCATACAAGCGATTCCAATCCAGCTCGGGGGATTTTCGGATGAGGTAGGCCAAGTCCATGATCTGGACGAAGCGCATGAACTGGTGCTGACAGGTGGCATGCAGCGCCAGATAAAGAAAACGCACCTCGACCGGCGGAAGAGGGAACCGTATCGATCGCCATTGATCCCAGGTGCAGTTCCGGGTGAAATCGGCGGGCTCGATGAAACGGGTCTTGAGGAAACGCGGTGCAGGCAGTAAGGCCCAGTGGAGCTCGACGGGCACGAGGTGTCGAGAAGACGGACCCGGAGAGAACGCCAGCTCGCCTCGCTCCGCGAAATCGTCCTCCTCCGATCGTCCCAGGACATCCGCGACATACCCCTCTTCCTTCAAGATGGATGCGGCCGCGCGAGCATCTTCCTGGTCGAGCAGGAGGTCTATGTCCCCGATGTGCCGCCAGGCAAATTCGGGGAAGATCCTGGTGCTCCAGAACGGCCCCTTGAACGGAATGAATTCGATGGAGGATTCAGAAAACAAGCGAAACAGGTGACGCACCTGCTTGTAGTATCGGTGTTCACGCAACGTGTTTGCCAGGGCGAACGACTTGAAGGCGGCATCCAGGGCGGGGCACTTGAGTGTTGCCGGACTGCTGAGCGCGGCTGCAAGGGGCATGACCTTATGCCACAGAAGACGCTCGCAAATCCAATCCACATCCTCGGGCTTCACCCGGTCAAACCTGTCTTCGGAAAGGGCCAACCCCGTTAAGCACTCATGAAGGACTTGAAGCCTCCCCAATCGATGACCTCTCACAGAATCTGCAGCACTGCAGGGCTCTTCCCGAGCACCGGCGCGACACACTCCTCCGGTTTGGAAGGCAGCTCCAGGACCTTTTGTGCCAAGGCTGCGTAGACCCTGTCGGGGCTGATAAGGTTCATGCAGCTCTTCCCCCGGATGCACGGTCCGAGAACGCATGGCCTGCATCGCAAATCGTCCGGCGGGAGGATGAGTGTGTGCCGCTCGCGATCGACAGGCCCGAACTCCATGTCATTGGACGGTCCAAACAGCACGATGGTCGGGACACGGCACGCTTGCGCCACGTGGGCAGGGCCCGTATCACAGGACAAAAACAGGCTGCACTGACGGATGACGGCGATCAACTGTGCCAGGCTGGTCTTCCCGGAGAGGTTGAGGAGATCGTCCCTGGAATAGCGGCTCTGGAAAAGAGCTCGATGGGGGTCGTCAAGCCCGAGGATCACGAATTTCAGTCCATCCCGAATGCCCTGGTCCATGACGGAGCAGAAATGCTCCAGTGGCCACGCTTTGATGGGATGGGTCGTCTCGAGGTTGACCCCCACGATGACGCCCGGTTCCGATCCCCAAGTCGCCTGAATGAGAGCCGAAGCCCATCGGTCCGTGAGAGGATTTGGTTGGAGGCAAGGCTCGTCCTTTTGCCTTGGGCACAGCATCCCGAGAGGCTCGAAGATCCTTGAGCTCTCATGATACTGCCTTCGGTCGGGTGGGACGAGGTCGACAATGTGTGTGAGGAAGGGGTTGCCCTGAGTGGGATTCTGGGAATTCTTCCTGAGAGCACTTTCCTCCATCTCCTTGCGGCCTTTGAATCCGTGCTTGCGAGGCCGGAGCAGCACATTGCGGCCCGTGTTGATTCTGCCGATTCGCACCGGTGCCCCACTCGCCTCGAAGACCAGGGACGTGAAGATGGGGTATATCCCTCTCATGGGCACCATGGCGATTCCTTCCGCAACAATGTCGTACTGATTACGGCGGATATGCCTGAAAAACGAGAAATAGCTCCAAGGGTATTTGACGCGGTTGGGAGTGAAGACCATCAAATGATCCAGGGAGCCAAGCTGCTCCCACATGGATTCGAAGCAGCCGGTCAGCACGTCGATACGGGCCCCCGGCCATCGTTCTTTGAGGCGGCGGAAGAGCGAGTCGAAGAGGAGGCAGTCGCCCAGACCACCGATAACGATCACGAGGATCCTCTTGGCGCCGTTGGCCGGAACCGGGTTGAAAATGCTCTCGACGGCGAAAAGGGCGAGGCAGCCTCGCAGGAAAAGGCGAAGCGCCTTGGCGCGTGAGATCCGGCTGAGATAGCGAAGTCTTAGAGATCCTTCGTGAACCCACTTGCTGACGGTTTCGCGAGGGGAAGGCACATCATCCTCCAGCCTACTTTCCGAAAGAATCGAGCGTGCGGGCCAGACATCCACCGCTGCAGAGTCCGTGCACCCGGTATTGGCATTGGGGGCACTCGGGCCGATTGCCCATGGGAAGGTACTTGCCGAATTTCTGATTGTAAAAACGGATCATCTCATTCTTGGCCTGAAAATCCTCCAAACGTGCATTGGCTCGGTTGACCATCGGAAAGCACCGCCAGATGGTGAGATCGGGACCGATGTCGATGATGGGAGAGCAAACGGACTTGAAACGGACGGCATGACGGAGCAGTTCCTTGTGCTGATCCAGGGTGAACATGCAGAACGTGAAGCCGCAATCGAATGAAAAGCTGATGCCATGGGTTGCACCCAGGGCCGCGAATCGGACCAGGTCTTCAGCAATGGCCGGGAAATCTTCTGTTTGCGCGTGGATGTTTCCAGACCCTGAAACCGGGTGTGTCAGCCCAACCCTCACGTGCTTGGTCAGGCCGTGGCGCAAAATGGCGTCAATCAGGAATTCATAGTCCTGGCCCGGTGCGTAAACGTTGATTCCAAGCCCGACCTTTGATCCAAGGGCATGCAGGGTCTCGTTGACTTGAGCCCATTGGGTGGGAGTGTATTCCTTTTCCGCGTTCAGATTGACGGCGACATGAATGCGCTTGTCCCGTTGATTGGCAAGATAGGCTCGCGCACTTTCCGGCATGAGAGCATTGGTGAAAATCATGACGGAGTCGAAGCTCGGCTCATCGAGGATACGGTCGATCATCGGTCCAAAGCGGGGATGGAGGGTCGGCTCACCCCCAAGGACCACAAAGCGGGTCAACTGGCTTCGCTTGAAGAAATCAATGATTTTCTCAAGACCTTCCGTGCTTAAATTCTTGGACGGATCCCCTTGGTTGCGGCCAAGGTCAACTTTCTCCTTCGCGAAACAGTAGGAGCAGTTCCTGTTGCAGTAGGTGGTGAACAACGTGTTGGCCATCGAGATGGCTCCTTTCTCCGACGCCGATGTCCCGTTTATGGAAGCTGTTTCGTGTAGGCTCCCCGGCATAGGCCGGCAGGATACAGGCAGCATGCGCTGCACGCCGGGAGAGGCTTCTCTTTCCATCGGATTTGAGCCTGCTCCCATGTCAGGACGCTGCCGGAGCTGAAGTCGACCCAGGCACCGATGTCTCCGCCTTCGTGAAAAAGGTGTCGTTGCGGTACTCCAGGATCGATGCGTCTTTCCATTTGATTCGCGCTCAACAGCGCGGTTGCGTCCCCCTCTCGGATGCAACAAAGCGGGGTCTGTCGAGACAGTTGCGCGTTGACTCCGCGATCCCACGCGGACCGAACGCATCCGATTGCGACATCCAGCGAGCTCTCCGCGGTGACGTCCACCGGGATGAGGGTGACGTCCGGCGGAGCTTCCAGTTGGGTCAAAAAATCCATCATGGCTTGCCAGCCTGAAGGATCGTTTGCCGACAGCCAGTAGCAGAGCCGGACTTGATGAGGCGCAATCCCACGCGAGGTGAGAGATTCGTTCCATATGGAGCGGACTTCATGCTTCGAAAAGACGGAAGCCGCATCGAGATCGGTCACGTGGACTGCAACGCCGGGCAAATCCTGTGTCTCGCCATGGGAGCCTTCTCGGTAGCGAGTCCATCCACTCTCGATCGTGTCGTCCAGCTCTGGATGCGCTATCGCCACCATCTTCATGAAGGGGTAGAGCAGCGGTGCCGACTTAAACCATGCCGTAGCGAACCGCTCGAAAACCTCCTTGCTCGACTGTGCTACCAGGGCCTCAATGCCCGCGAGCCATCCTTCCGTACGCAGCCATGAGGCGTTCGCCTTGAGGTGCGAAATGTTGCTCTCCAAGTGGGGGGGAGTGACAGCCTCCAGGTGAGCCAGGGCATAGTTTTGAAAGAAGGCCAGGACAGCCGTAAAGACCTTAAGATCAAAGTCTCCGAGAAGCGGGACGAGCTTCTCCAATGGCTCACGGCCTGGATTGACCCAAGCTTGCCTGATCAAGGCCATCTTTTCTTTGCGCCCTTGGACTTCGAGGGGGTGGGCGGTCCCGGCAAGTGGGATGGGAGCGGTTCCCCGCATGAGGCAATCAATGGCCTTTCCTTGGGCTTCCAGGTCAATTCCGACTCTGGCCAGAAGGGGCTGGGGAACCTTGGCCGCCAGAACCCCGGAATAG
>CALBZH010000589.1 GCA_937889795.1 uncultured Syntrophobacteraceae bacterium
CGAGATATCCACTCGTGACTGGAGTTCAGACGTGTGCTCTTCCGATCTTTCGTCAGCAGATCCTCGCGCAGGGCGTAGCCGCTGACGAAGCCGTCCTGCCGGATGCCGACCAAATCGAAATCTTTCAGCACCATGAAGTCGTGAACCGTGCGGGCATCGGCATGGGCATCGAAGGAGGCCAGCGGCTCGGCGACGTCCATTGCCAGGAAGCCTTCCAAGAAGAGGCGGCGAAGGCGGCGACTCTGCGTTCCGCTCCAGGGCATGGCAGCTCTCGGCTCAGGCTTGAGTGGAGGTCAAAACATGGGCAGGTAGCGCTCGATCTCGTACGACGTGACCTGCGTCCGGTACATTTCCCACTCTATCCGTTTGTTCTCGATGAACTTCTCGAAGATGTGGTCTCCAATGGCGTCCCGAACGAGCGCGCTCTGCTCGCATGCCACGATCGCCTCATAGAGGCTGCCCGGGAGGCATTGAATGTCCCTGGCTTTCCTGTCCGATCCCGACATGATGTAGATGTCTTCTTCCACGGGATCGGGCAGCTCGTAGCCGTTCTCGATGCCCGCAAGTCCGGCGGCCAGCATCACGGCAAACGCCAGGTACGGGTTGCAGGCCGGGTCGGGCGCTCGGAACTCGATGCGCGTGGCCTTTTCCTTGCCCGGCTTGTACATGGGAATGCGAACCATGGTCGAGCGGTTGCGGCGTGCCCAGGCGATGTAGACGGGAGCTTCGTATCCGGGCACGAGCCGTTTGTAGGAATTGACCCACTGGTTGGTGATGGCGATGATCTCGCCGGCGTGGCGAAGGATCCCGGCAATGTAGCGTTTGGCGACGTCCGAGAGATGAAACGGGTCGGCCGGATCGAAGAAAGCGTTTGCATCGCCTTTGAACAGCGACTGGTGGACGTGCATCCCGCTGCCGTTGTGGCCGAAGACGGGCTTGGGCATGAACGTCGCGTACACGCCATGCTGCCTGGCGGTCTCCCGGACGGCGATGCGGTAGGTCTGGGTGGTGTCGGCCATCCGGAGGGCCTCGTCGTAGCGCAGATCGATCTCGTGCTGGCTCGGGGCCACCTCGTGATGGCTGTACTCCACCTGGATTCCCATCTGCTGGAGTGCGAAGATGGTGATGCGTCGCAGGTCCCCGCCCCGGTCGAGCGGTGTCGTGTCGAAGTACCCGGCGCGGTCCAGGAACTCGGGGGCCGCGTCCGATTTGAAATAGAAGTACTCCAGCTCAGGCCCCACGTAGAACGTGTAGCCCTTTTCACTCACCCGGCTCAGCATGCGCTTGAGCGCATACCGGGGATCTCCGTCGTAGGGTTTTCCGTCCGGCGTGCAAATGTCGCAGAAGAGCCGGCCCACCGGCCGGTCCTGGGGCCTCCACGGGAGAAGCTGAAACGTGGTGGGATCGGGCACGGCGACCATGTCGCTTTCCTCGATGCGCGCAAACCCTTCGATCGAGGAGCCGTCGAATCCCATGCCCTCGTCGAACGCCAGGGGAAGCTCCTGGGGAGAAACGGAAAAGCTCTTCAGCTGCCCCAGCACATCGGTGAACCAGAACTGAACGAAGGCAACATCATGGTCCGCCGCATGCCTCAACACGTCTTCCGCCGTCTTGCATGAGAACATCTCGGGTCTCCTGTTCTTGCTCGATGGTTGGGGGGTGAAGCCAAACTGCGTGCAATTCAAGACCGTTGGTTTCAGGTGTCAGTGTTCAGGGTTCAGGACTTCGCTCTTGGCTACGATTGTCGCTATTGCCTGACACCTGACACCCGAAACCTGACACCTTGCCTATGGTCAAGCACCAGCGGTCGTGAATTTCACCCGGTGCTGGAGCAATCCCAACAGTGTGTGCACAGCTTCTCTTTGGGCAGTCCAATGGAGGACACGAGGTCTTCCAGGCGCTGATACTTGAGCGAGGTCAGGCGAAGCCGCCGCCGGATTTCGTCCACCATCGCCCGGTTCTTCTCGGACCCGTGCTCGGCATAGGCCTCGAGCCCGCCCTCCTCGGCACCTTCCAGCTCCCGGATGACTTTCCGTCCGACCAGGTCCAGGGTCGAGCGGGATGTGGAGAAGTTGAGGAACTCGCACGGGAAGAGGAGCGTTGGACACGCAGGCCGCATGTGGACTTCCCTGGCTCCGTAGTCGAACAGGATCTGGATGTTGTCCTTCAGCTGAGTGCCGCGGACAATGGAGTCTTCGCAAAACAGCAGCCGCTTGCCCTCGATCAGCCTGCGGACGGGCATCAACTTCATCCTGGCAACCAAATCCCGGAGATGCTGGCTCTGCGGCATGAAGCTGCGCGGCCAGGTCGGCGTGTATTTGACGAAGGGCCGGGAGTAGGGGATCCGCTTTTCGTTGGCATACCCGATGGCGTGGCCGATTCCCGAGTCCGGAATGCCGGCCACGCAATCGACGACCGTATCGTCGTCGCGGGCGAGAGCCGCCCCGCACCCGTTCCGCACGAGCTCGACGTTGATCCCCTCGTATTCGGAGGCGGGATAACCGTAGTACACCCACAGGAAGGCGCAGATCTGCATGTGGTCTCCCGATTTCCCGCGCTGCTCCCATCCTTCGGCTGTCAGGAAGACCACCTCGCCGGGTCCAAGAAACGTTTCGGTCTCCAGGCCCAGGTTCGGAAAGGCGCACGACTCCGAGCTCACC
>CALBZH010000590.1 GCA_937889795.1 uncultured Syntrophobacteraceae bacterium
GCCGGGAGTACCTCGAAAAGCACCCCGGCTGGGACTGCGTGGCGTGCAAGGATACCGCCACCGCCGCCCAGCGCGTCAAGGAGAGCAATGATCCAGAGGAGGCCGCCATCGGGAGCGCGGAAGCCGCACAGCTGTTTCACATGACCGTCCTGCGGGAAGGCATCGAGACCAATCCTCGGAATTTCACTCGATTTGTGGTGATCGCCCGGCAGGATCTCCTCGAGGGACCCAAGAACAAGTCATCCATTATCTACTCGGTGAGCGACAAGCCCGGGAGTCTGCACGAGACCCTAAAGATTTTTGCCGAAAGTGCGGTGAATCTGGTAAAGCTGGAATCCCGGCCCATACACAGCAAACCTTGGGAATACCTCTTCTACGCGGATGTGGAGATCGACATCACGGACGAGCGGTACGCCGCGCTGTTGAGTGCCCTGAAAAGCAAGACGGAATACCTCAAGATCCTGGGGAGCTACCGCAAGGCTTCCGACATGCCGGGTTGAAACGAGAGGGCTCGTTCCCGAGCGACATTTCCGAGCGCAGCGCAAGGTCCTCTCGGCTGGGTGAAGGGTGCGGTTCGCGGGATTAACAACAGCGAGAGGGGAAGCGAGCATGTATCACATAGCGTTTGAAGATGGCGACATCGTGATCCGGTTCGACGAGAGCCTGGTGGATCAGCAGGTCTTGTCCCAGTTTCTTGGGCATGTGAGCTTTCAGGGCGCCTTGAGGGGGAGTCCCTTTCCGGATGTGGCCGAGAGAGCGAGACGGCAGGATCGCCTCTCGCGGCTTCCCCAGGGGGGCGCTCTGCTCAGGGATCCCAACCTCAACAAGGGCACTGCTTTTACGGAAAAGGAGCGCGATCTCCTGGGAATTCGCGGGCTGCTGCCGCCTCGCGTTCACAGCATCGAGGAGCAGGTGCGACGGGTCGTCGGGAACCTCCAGCGAAAGCCCAACGACCTCGAGAAATACATCTTCCTGATCAGCCTGCAAGATCGCAACAAGACGCTGTTCTATCGCGTGCTCCTGGAGAACATCGACGAGCTCATGCCCATCGTCTACACGCCGACGGTCGGCCAGGCCTGCATGGAGTACGGTCACATTTTCCGCAGGCCCCGCGGCATCTTCATCACGGCCAACGATCGGGGGCGGGTCGCGACGCTGCTGCGCAACTGGCCTCAAAAGGACATCCGCATCATCGTGGTGACCGATGGCGAGCGGATCCTGGGGCTTGGCGACCTGGGAGCGGACGGCATGGGGATTCCCGTCGGGAAGCTTGCGCTGTACACGGCCTGTGCTGGCATTCACCCGATGAACAGCCTTCCGGTCACCATTGACGTCGGAACGGAGAACGAAACGCTTCTCAACGATCCCCTCTACATCGGCCTGCGTCAGCGGAGGGTTCGTGGGGACCTCTACGACGAGCTGGTCGAGGAATTCGTTCTGGCGGTTCAGCAAGTTTTTCCCCGCGCCCTCATCCAATTCGAGGATTTCGCCAACCGCAACGCCTTTCGCTTCCTGCAGCGGTACCGCAACCGGGTCTGCTGCTTCAACAACGACATCCAGGGGACGGCGGCCATCTCGCTTGCAGGCCTTTACTCGGGGCTCCGGGTGACAGGCGGCAAGCTCTCGGACCAGAAGATCCTTTTCCTCGGAGCGGGAGAAGCGGGAATCGGGACGGGCGATCTTGTCGTTTCGGCCATGGTGGCGGAGGGGGCCAGCATCGAGGAGGCGCGGGCCCGATGCTGGTTTGTGGATTCCAAGGGGCTGGTCGTGAAGAGCCGTACGGACCTCAAGGATCACAAGCTGCACTTTGCCCATGACCATGAGCCGGTTTCGAGCTTGCTGGCCGCCGTGGAAGCGATTCGCCCGACCGCCCTCATCGGCGTATCCGGGAAAGGAGGCATGTTCACTCGCGAGGTTTTGGAAGCCATGGCGCGGCACAACGAGCGCCCCATGATCTTCGCGCTTTCGAACCCGACGTCCAACTCCGAGTGCACGGCAGAAGAAGCCTACACTTTCACCGACGGGCGTGCGCTCTTCGCGAGCGGGAGTCCTTTTGCCCCGGTGTCGTTCACGGGTCGCCAATACGTGCCTGCCCAGGGCAACAACGTCTACATCTTTCCGGGCATCGGTCTGGGCGCCATCGCATCCGGTGCGTGGCACATTCCGGACGACCTGTTCCTGGCCGCGGCGCGAGTCGTGGCCGAACGGGTGACGGAAGCGGACTTGGCTGAAGGCCGCATCTACCCACCTCTGCGCAAGATCCGCGACGTGTCGTTCGCCATCGCGGTCGCCGTCGCGGAAAGATCGGAAGAGCGTCGTGGAGGGAAAGAGTGTAGATCTCGGTGGTCGCCG
>CALBZH010000591.1 GCA_937889795.1 uncultured Syntrophobacteraceae bacterium
GATTTCAGGGATGGGCGGGTGTACGTGAAAAGCATCTCCACCGGCTCATCAAACGGGTTGTAAAACCAGTGGACGGCGCCTCGGGGCACGAACATCGTGTCGCCCTGCTTCATCTCCACTTCGGATTCGCCAAGTCCGCTCATGCCGCGTCCCTTGAGAATGTAGATCACTTCCTCGGCATCCTTATGGATATGCTTCTTATGGGTGGATGTCTTCGCTTCGAACTTGCAATAGGCGAAGGTGATGTCCTCTGCTCCCACAGTGTCCTTGTCGACCAGGACAACTCGCCTCGCATTGTCCAAGTCCTTGATCGGCTCCTCTCGCCCGTCCGCAAGCCCAAGCACATATCTCAATGCACTCTCCTTTGATCAGGTCAACACATCCTCACGGGATAGCCGTTGCGCCAAAATGGCGGTTACCGCAATATTAAACGCTGTTCTTTCGAATCGCCACTCGGATGTTCGACCCGGTTGGCAGATTGAGCTCCTGGCCGCAGAATGGTCCGCAGTCCATCGTGAGCCCAACTCCACTGTGGACGATACGGAGGCAAGCCTTTAAAAAGACCTGCAAGAGCCTGCCTTGACGTTCGGTTCTCAAAGGGAGTCGCTCAGCGTCCAGTGGACGGCAGAGTTGTCCTATTTGGAAGTGGAAACAGAATGGAATGCGTATAGTGTGAGAAGCTGATCCCAAGCGGAGGCTCGCGGTGTAAGTATTTGTGGCGGTGAAGGAAGCCCTTTGTGATGCTCCGGGGATTCCGGCGGCAGCCGCATGACGGAGTCCCTGGCCTAAAAGAAAGTAGATCCCTTGAAACGATGGCATGAGCTCGAAGCGACGCAGGTCATGGACTGTTTCAACGTCGGTGCGACGAATGGCTTGAGTCATGACGAGGCCGAGCGCCGCCTTTCGGTGTACGGTCCGAATCAGCTGACAGAGCGGAATCCAAGGGGGCCATGGAAGATCTTCTCGGAGCAGCTCGCTGCAACGATGGTGGTGATCCTCGTCGTTGCCGCGGTTCTCTCGTGGCTGTTGGGAGACCGGAAAGACGCCATCGCCATTGTGATCATCGTGATCCTGAACGCAATCTTGGGCTTTCGCCAGGAATACAAGGCCGAAAGAGCCATGGCTGCTTTGAAGGCGATGGCGGTTCCGGACGTCAGGGTCTTGCGCGAGGGGCAAGTTGTCGAGGTTTCCGCTCACGCCGTGGCTCCCGGCGATATTCTCATTCTCGAAGCCGGCAACGTGGTTCCCGCGGATGCCAGGGTGATCGAGGGCAAGAACCTGAAGACGCAGGAAGCAAGTCTCACGGGGGAATCTCAGCCCGTTTCCAAGGGCTCGAATGTGCTCGAAGGCGAAGACCTCCCGCTGGCGGATCGCAAGAACATGGTCTTCATGGGAACCTTCGTCACCTATGGACGCGGCCGGGCCATCGTGACGGCAACGGGAATGGAAACGGAGCTGGGGCGCATTGCCGACATGATTCAGACGGTCGGCAATGAGCCTACTCCGCTTCAGCACCGTTTAGCCCAGGTCGGACACGGGTTGGCGGTGGCCGCACTGGCGATCGTGGGCATTGTCTTCTTGATCGGGATTTGGCGTGGTGAAAGCCTGAGGGAGATGTTCCTCCTGGCCATCAGTCTGGCGGTGGCGGCGGTTCCTGAAGGGCTGCCGGCTGTTGTCACCATCACACTTGCCCTCGGCTCGCAGCGCCTCCTGCGGCGGAAGGCCTTGATACGCAAGCTTCCGGCGGTGGAAACCCTCGGCTCGGTTACGGTCATTTGCACAGACAAGACCGGCACTCTGACCCAGAATCGCATGGAAGTCTCGGTACTCAGTGTGCCAGGAGACCAAGTGCAATTCTCGCTTGAGGCGGGTCTGCATGGCGTATCCGTTCCAAGACCGATGTCTGAGCTCGAGTCAATGGGATCCGGGAGTCTAGCTTCGACCGTCCTCCTGGTGGGCGGTGCCCTGTGCAATGACGCGGTCTTCAAGGGAAACGACGATTGCGACCGTCGCGATCCGCAGGTCATCGGAGAGCCGACCGAGAATGCGCTTGTCATGGCTGCGGCGCGGGCGGGGTTTTGGAAACCGGATCTCCAGAAGAGCTTTCCGCGCGTGGGAGAGATCCCTTTCGATTCCGAGCGCAAGCGCATGACGACCTGGCATCGCATCCAGGAGGGAGCGTCTCCTCTCGCGGATGCAATCAAGGCTCTCACCCCGCAGGGGGGTGCTCACAGCAGCGGAGGCTGTATCGCCTTCTGCAAGGGCGCCTCGGATGGACTCCTGACGGTTTGCAGTCGGATCTTGGTTGAAGGACACGCTGAACCTTTGGATGAGGTCACCGCACGGCGCATCCTGGATGCCGGTGATGGGCTTGCGAGCCGCGGGATGCGTGTTCTGGGGCTTGCCTGTCGGGTGTTCAACAACGTGGAGGATTCGTTGCCTGTGGAGGAAGTAGAGAGGGATCTCACCTTTGTCGGTCTTTTTGGCTTGATCGATCCCCCTCGCCCCGAAGCGCGGTCTTCGGTGGCGCTGTGTCGGAGTGCGGGAATCCGTCCGGTGATGATCACCGGAGACCATCCGCTTACCGCCCTTCACATTGCCAGGGAGCTGGGACTGGAGGGAGATGGGACCATCCTGAGCGGGGATGAGGTCGCGAAGTGCACGGACGAGGAGCTCGACCAGGCCGTCGAGAAGGTGTCGGTTTACGCCCGGGTTTCTCCCGAGCACAAATTGAAGATCGTCCAGGCTCTCCAGAAGAACCATCACATCGTTGCCATGACGGGTGACGGCGTGAACGACGCACCGGCTCTGAAAAAAGCGGAGATCGGAGTTGCCATGGGAGTCACCGGAACGGACGTCTCCAAGGAGGTTGCGGACATGGTGCTTCTGGACGACAATTTCGCCACCATTGTGGCGGCGGTGCAAGAAGGCCGTGCCATCTATGACAACATCCGAAAGTTCCTCAAGTATATGCTGACGAGCAATTCAGGGGAGCTTTGGGTGATGCTGATCGGCCCGATCCTGGGAATGCCCCTCCCGCTGCTGCCCCTGCAAATTCTCTGGATCAACCTGGTTACCGACGGCCTTCCGGCCCTGGCCCTGGGTGTTGAGCCAGCCGAGCCCGATATCATGCGGCGACCGCCCTTCAAGCCCGAGGGGAATATTTTTGGCGGCGGCCTGGGTCGACACATCTTGTGGGTGGGCGTCCTGATGGGTGCGATTCCCCTGGCTGCCGGTTATGCCTGCTGGCGAGCGCAGGACCCCCATTGGCAGACCATCCTCTTCACCATCCTGACATTTTGCCAAATGAGTCACGTGATGGCCATTCGCTCGAATCACGTTTCCCTGTTCAGGCAAGGGATTCTCACGAACAAGGCCCTGTTGGGAGCGGTCACCCTGACCGTCCTTCTCCAATTCGTCGTGATCTATTCGCCGTTTTTGCAGAAAGTCTTCCATACGAGCGCCCTCAGCTTCACGGAGCTCGTGACGTGTATCGGGTTGAGCAGCATCGTTTTCTGGGCTGTGGAGATCGAAAAAGGCTTTTTCTCCAGGAGAATGGCCACTCATGAACCTTTCGAAGAGCACCCATGAATGTGTGCGATCCATGTTTGGAGGCAGAGCCGGATGACTGGCCATGGTCCTGATCACCGTCTGCATCGTCCAGTTCATGACGCCGTTCATGCTCACCGCCGTGGGCGTGGCCCTTCCATCTCTTGGCCGCGAGCTAGTGCTCCGTCAAAGAAGTCATGCCGGGCAAGAGAACACCCCCCAACCCCCCTTGAGGGGGGAATCAAAGGGGGGAGTACCTTGCGGAATAGAGTTGACAGAGCACTGGGGGCATCCGGGGGACCTTTTTGGCTGGCGCGGTCGTTGGGCTCGTGATCAAAGGCGATCGGATCGAGAAACAGCTGCGCGGCAAGCTGGAAAGCATCGGCTTCGGATTCTTTGTCCCCACCTTCTTCATCAGGAGCCCGTTGAAATTCGATCTGGCCGGAACGTTCACGAGGACCGGCATCCTTCAGGGCCTGTCGAGGAACATGACGGGATGGTTCGGGACGGATCTTCTCCTGGTAGCCATGGTCATGCTGGCCGGCGTCAGCGTGACCTCCAGCCTACTGGCGAATATCCCAGTTGTGGCGGCGATGCTGCTCTTGGTCAAAGGATATCTGGTTGCCGCCGAACTGGTGCCGGAGCTGGCCCTTGGTCCTGCATTCACCGACTGGCCGGCGTCCACCCTGCCTGTCTTCGTGGCCATGATGTTCAGCGGGACCCTCGGGGGCAATGCGACCCTCATCGGGGCGTCGGCCAACGTAGTGGGGGCCGGGATCTGCGCATCCCACGGCAAGCCCGTGACCTTCGTCACCTTCGCCCGATACGGGGTGCCTCTCACGATCTGCCAAGATCGGAAGAGCGTCGTGTAGGGAAAGAGTGTAGATCTCGGTGGTC
>CALBZH010000592.1 GCA_937889795.1 uncultured Syntrophobacteraceae bacterium
GGTGGAGAAATCGAAAAGTTGGGTAATTTTGAGTGCTGATGGAGAGCACAAAAAAGGTGGGAAAGCCTGAGAGCCTTGCCCGCATGAAGAATGGCTCGCTGAATGCTCCACCGCGCAAGGTTTCAGTGGGGTGATGGAGACTGTCGACGTTTCAGTCCTTTTGGGGATTGCTTCGGTTTTTCAGGCTTTTTCTTGAGCTGTGGCGAGATGCTGAGGTCTTCCAGCATGTACCAAGCACGTTCTTCTTGATCTCTCTCCTGAACCTCCTGACGATCGGTTCGGCCGGTACTGGAGTCGGCATCGTAATGCACGGTCGTTTCCGTTTCCCACTTCACCGCCAGGATCGTCCTAGCCGTTGAAGGAAACGACGGCAGTGCCCGGACCGTCAACAAATATGGTCTGAGCGGGCGGCTGGTTTCAACGTGCCGCCCCTCGGATTGAGACGCTGTGGTGAGAGCGGGATGAGCCGATATGACGAGGGCCAAGGAGCAGGCCAGCAAGCGCCATGCAGTCTTATTTCGCCGGGGCCAGTTGCCTAGAGGTAGTCGCCTCTGTTCCACTTGATCGACTCCACGTAAGCAAGGATCTCTAGCTCGTTCGCGACGGTCTTCATGGGATGCCCATCAGGAATGCTGCCTAGCTTGGACTTGAGGGATTCCGCATCTGCTGAGAGCGATTGAACGATGCTTTCTAGCTTTCTCGGTTTGCCCTCAGCTGCATTGAGGGCCGACTCAATCCTGCTCAACAGCCCCTCCGCGGAAGTGAGGAGACCTGACTGTTCTGAATCTAGGGAAGGAATGCTCGGAGAGAAAGGGGTTGCGAAGACGCTGCTTATCCCGGAAATCCCCTGGGACTCGGGGGAAACCTCCGAGGTGTCGGACGTCTTACGTGTGGCTCCAATTTCCTGCTCTAGGAGCATTTCGAAGGCGTCTTTTTGCTCGGTGCGCCCCTGCCTGGCTGTCTCTCTCTGGAGGTCAACGTGCGGCTTACCGCTTACATCGTCGATCTTCACGGCGATTCTCTCCTTCATCTGCAACGTTAGCTTTATTGCCCGGAGCCCTGCATGGCCGGCAAGTGGATACGCACTATCCAGAAAGCAAATCCTTTGCCATGTCGATGGGAGGGTCAGAAAGGCCTGCATTCGAGAGCGAGTGAAGGCATTGAGCGAGCTAAAACAGCATGAGGATTAGGATGCGCACGGTCTAAACGTTTGCGGCGCGAATGTCGGTGAGAGGGGACAGGCGGTTTCCTTCCTGCGGGAAGGAAATAAATGCCCGCCTGCTAGGCAGGAATTGTATCGGTTCGGCCTCGGATGGATGAGTCCATACGCTTTGTCCTCATCCATCTGAAGGTATTCGGGGGCGAGCAGATCACCGCCCGAGGAGGTCAAACGGGGATTTCAAGAATCGCCTGTGTTTCACCGGCTTCTCGCTTCAGCTTTGCCTTGACCCCGTAGGGCGCCATCAGTCGACGGACGGCGTAGAGTCCGAACCCATGTGGGGTCTCTATGTTCTTGAGCCCATCGGATGTGCTCGGCCAGCCTGAATAGAAGAGCTCAAAGAAGGTCTCTTCCGGGACGGTAACATCGAATCCCGTTCCCGTGTCACGGAAAAGGACTCGGATGATGTTGTTCTGGCGCTGACACTGGATAGTCAGCTTCTTTTCCGGTGCGTCATGCAAAGCAAGGATCGCATTCTGAAACAGGTGCATGAGGGCGGGCACGATGTCCTTTCCCGGAATTCGGATTGGAGGCAGGTTCTCCTGAAGCTCGAGGTGGACCTCAACATGGTGTTTCAAGAATAGATCGGCACGATAGATCTTTGACAGTTTCTTCAGTACGAACGGAAGATCAACATCGGATTCGCTGTTTTCGATTTCCTGAAGAATCATGAAGTCCTGGAGCATATCAACCAGGGCGCCCACCTGTCTTGAGAGCCTGTCCAGCCGTTCGTGCTGCTTGGTGAGAAGTTTATGGCAAGCTTCTTGGTCGCCCTCATCGTGTGCAGGCACGAGCTGATCCAGCTGCCTCTGCCCTTGCTCCATCATTTCGACCAGCATGGATAAGTTGTGCAACGGACCATTGATGTTATGAATGAGACCGCGGACGAGTTTGCCGGTATGACAGATCCGGTCCTTCTCGAGGAGAGCGTCCAGGAGGAGCTTGATCTGACTTTGAAGGTCGCCGTGCACCGCCGATTCCAAATTCATTTGATTCTCTCGCTTGCCTGTAAGGAGTGATGATGTCAAACTTGGGTAAAAGAGAGCCATGGTCTCAAAGGTCCCGATTCGCTGCCGAAATGAACGCACTCACGACTTCCCTGTCAAACTGTCGCCCACCGTTTTGTCTAAGTTCATCAAGGGCTGCGGATTTTGACATTGCCGCCCGATAGGCCCGCTTCGATGTCATGGCGTCGAAGGCGTCTGCCACCATGACAATCCGAGCAAGCAGCGGAATCTCGTGCCCCGAAAGCCCATCCGGATAGCCGGTGCCGTCCCACCGCTCATGGTGGTGTCGAATAATGGCCCGTTCCTCCGGACTCAAGCCAAGCTCCGAAACGATCGACTCGCCGATCACCGGATGCTTTCGGACGAGCTCATATTCTTCCTGGGTCAGCGCTGTGGGTTTGTTAAGAATGCTGTCCGCTATTCCAATCTTCCCGATGTCGTGCAGATGACCAACGGTACGGAGCGCCTCAACCTGACCGACCTCGCACCCCATCTCCTGAGCGATCAGGTATGCATAACGTGTTACTCGTTCGGAATGCTTCCCTGTGTAACGGTCTTTGGCTTCCAGGGCGTTCACCAAAGACCGGAGGATGCCATAGAAGTTGCTGATCATACTCTCGTAGAGCGCCATGTTTTCAATGGCAAGCGCAGCCTTCTTCATCAGAAAGTCCAGCAGCTTTACTTCAATTCCCGACTTCAGGTGGCTGTGGCTGCTGCCCGATGTCGCAAGAAAACCAAACAGTTCTCCCCGAATCTTTATGGGCCAGCAATAATACAGAGAGTCATCCTGTGCCGAGAGGGCCTGCTCGCCATTTCGAAAAAGGTCCAGCCCTTTTAGAGACAAATGCCCCGTCGTCTTCTCAAGGGTATTTCGTAGCGCTTCGATTTCTAGCTTGGAATTGCATCCTTTTGAACGGAGGTCGTCCAGACCGAATTCCGAGATCAGGATGACATGATGCTGGTCGGGTGGCAGAATGAAAAAGCCGACCTTCTCTGCGGCCGTCAGGCTCGCGGCCATTTCGACGATGCGGGGATAGAGATCCTCGCTGGATCTGACTGCGTCGATTTGGCCCGAAATTTCAAACAGCTTGATCTGCTCGTCAACCTTCGCTTCCAATTCCTTGTTTACACATTCCAGTTGCTGCTGCGCTTGGATCTCCAGCTTGAGGCGGAGATTCTCCAGAAGAAGTCTCCGCTCCTTGGTGACCCTTTCCAGCGCAAGGACCATGTCCTGCAGGGTGAAGGGTTTCGGGAGAAAATCAGAAGCCCCCTTTCTCATGGCCTCAATGGTGTAACTCATGGTCGGATAGCCGCTCATCATCACGACGGGAAGGCTGGGGTCCTGGCTCTTGAGAATCCCGATCAACTGGATACCGTCCATATCAGGCAGCCTGAGGTCCACAAAGGCACAGTCGTAGACGTCGTCTTTAATGGCTACCAGGGCTTCATGAGCGGAATAGCATGTTTGAACCTTCTCGTGCTGAAGCTGCTGCAGGTATTCGCGCAGGAGGTCACAGAGGATCGAGTCGTCTTCAACGATTAGGATCTTCATGGGTTGCTGGTTCCCGCACCGTTGATGATCGCCTTCTTGAGCACGGAGAATTCCTTCTCATTGACGGCGCCATCACGTCGGAGCTCGGCCAGGCGCTCCAGTCTATTCAGAATTCCTGCTGCCGGATCTTTCGGTAGCTCATAATAATAGAGCGGTAACGATTGCTGAGGATAGAGGCAGAACGACTGCCGAGACCGCTCTTCGTTGGCGGTCTCGTGCGTCGGAACGTCGTCACTGGCGCTTCGACCTTCCAGAAGTTGAAGCTTTCGGTAGGCGCCCTCCAGTTCGTTGAGGAGACGGGCCTTTTCCCGGGAGATGCGGATCATTTCGATGGCATTACGGGTCACCACCCCGATTCGTTCCATGGTGAATGGCTTTTGGACGTAATCGTAAGCCCCTTGCCTTATGGCTTCTACAGCAGACTCGAGGCTGCCATACCCTGTTATGATTATTGACAGGAGATGAGGCAGCAGCTGTCGTGCTCGCGTCAAAAGGGTCAAGCCATCCATGTGCGGCATGTGCAAATCGGTAATCAACAAGTCTGCGGGAGCCTCTTGCAGCTGGGCCAAAGCCACCATTCCATCACCCGCGAGCGCTACCTCAATGCCGTCTTCTTCGATGGCGTCACGGATTAGCTTGCGGCAAACGTCGTCATCGTCGGTGATTAGGATTCTAACGGGAAGCTCCACTGACGATCCTCTCATGAAATTGGCTCCCTAATCATGCACTCAGTCGATGGTGCCGAGGACCTGCTGGTCGACAGATCCTCTTCCACCGGGAATGGGGCGGGCAGTTCGCCCGATAGCTCAGTAGGGAAAAATAAGCACAATTCGTGCCGGCCAAGTTCAGCTGGGAATGTGGAGGAGGGCAGCGGTTGCAGTGCGAGGGACTTCGGTGGAGCCTGCTGAGAAATACGCCTAAGGGATTGCGGGGGTGAACCTCTGTGTGTTCCTTGTTTCGAGGCAAACGAATCCGGCTGGGGGGAGTTGAGCGGCTGTGATCAATGCTGAGACATGCCCGCTACCGACGAGCCAAGGAACATCGCTGCTTCCTGGATAAGGACGAGGCGCTGACCTGACGTGATGTCTGGGTATTATGCAATGAGGCTGACTACTCACATGTTCAAACCTTCTTGTCGAATAGAGCTCCACGAAGCTCATCCAGCTTGTCTCGCAGCTCAAGCAGGTCTTCCGGCGGCAGCTGCCGGATCACGTCTCCGCTCTTACGATCCAGAACGCGTACCACGATGTCACCCGTCTTCTCTCGGATGTTGAATTCAAGCTCGATATTAAGATTATCCAGGTACGATTGGACTTCATCAACAAGCTTCCGAGTGCTTCCCGGGTCCTGCTGTGTCAGATTCCTGTCTTGGCCCGTCTTGTTCCTGCCAACCTCTTCCGATTTTGTATTCTCCCCTGACTTGCCAATGGGTTGAATGAGAGGCAAATCCTGGGATTTCTTGTCATACCGGATCCACGATTCCGCCACCAATGGCTGAACTTCACGAATTCTTGCTTCCATGGGAAACCCTCCCCGAGTAGATTGCGATCCTTCAATCCTTATGTCGGTTACGCATGGGGGAAGCATTAAGTCTTTATTGAGGTTGGCCAAAAGGACTCCATGTCAGCGAGTTGAGCTGTTGAGAAGCCTGCTTCGCCAAACCTTCGGCAAGCACGTGGATTCGAGCACTCGGATCACCGTGAATAACCTTCCAGTAGAGATCCACATCTGAGCCTGGGAGCGAATGGGCTCGCTGGCGGAAGTACCCGAGAACCAGTCCTGTATTGATCTCCAAGATGCGAATGTGGACTTCGAGAGCGGTCGGGGTGGCACCGGAGCTGTCCAGGGCATAGTCGATGGTTCCCATGAGGACGGTGTCGCACGAGAGCTCCCGCCCGAGACGAAGAGCATCTTCATCACTCTTTGGCTCGCGGCGTAGGAGGAGGGTTTCACGGAATGGGCCGTTTTGGAGCAGTTTCTCGAAATAGATCGTGGAAAGCTTCTCCTTCTGATCGCCGACATAGGATGGTCCCGTAAACGACAAAACCCCAAGCTTGCCGCGCCATTTAGAGGTCAAGTCACGTTCGGTCACGATATCGATGGGCTCTATCGTGACAGACCGCTGTGCCAAGACCCGGTTTCTGAACATGCATCCTGTGAGTGCGGCTAGAAACGCCAGAGTCCATCCGGCTCGGAGTGAATGCCGGATCAGTCTGTCAACAAACAAGGTGCGGGGCTGCATGGGTAGCTCACTCTCTTCCGCGTCCGAAGGTAGCGCGGTTTGGATTTCCG
>CALBZH010000593.1 GCA_937889795.1 uncultured Syntrophobacteraceae bacterium
CGAGCTATCCACTCGTGACTGGAGTTCAGACGTGTGCTCTTCCGATCTGATGCCGCAAGGATGCGTCGTCGATTTCAAAGGCCGGTTGGAACAGTGCACGCTGCAGAGTGCGCTTGATTCTAGAAGAAGCGATGCTGCCCCCTTTGGGCGGAATGGCATCGGAGACAGCAAAGGAAAACCAGGAGAAAGCTCAATGAAAATCAGGGTCTTGTTGGTGGATGACGAGAAGGAGTTCGTCGACGTTCTCGCGGAGCGTCTGGAAACGCGCGATTTCGACGTGAGCAAGGCGTATTCGGGGGACGAGGCCATCGCGGCGTTGAAGGAAAAGAAAATCGATGTGGTGATTCTGGACGTGCTGATGCCGGTCAAAGACGGCGTGGAGACGCTACGCGAGATGAAAGCGCTGCAGCCGATCGTCGAGGTCATCATGCTCACGGGCAACGCCACGGTTGAATCCGCTGTCGAAGGCATGAAGATCGGTGCCTACGACTATTTGATGAAGCCTGCCGAGACCAAGGATCTGGTCGAGAAGATCGCCAAGGCCTACAAGCGCAAGGCGGAGCAGGAGGAGCGCATTCGCCAGGCCGAGATCGAGCGCATCATGCAGCGCAAGGGCTGGGCGTAGGGTCCGGGCTTGGCTCGAAAGCGGGCGGGACGGCTCCCCCGTCTTGCGTCGCCTGTTGCGACTTCCCCATTCAGATTGACGAAGGAGAAAGCGATGCAGTCCATAACAGTCAAGGAGCTCATGGTGCCCTTGAGCGAGTATGCCACCGTTTCCGAAGAGGCCACGTTGATTGAGGCGGTCACGGCCCTCGAAGCGGCGCATGAGCATGTAGACGAGAACCGCGAGAAGCATCGTGCGGTGCTGGTGCTCGACCAAAAGGGCCGCGTTGTCGGCAAGCTGGACCAATGGAGCGTGCTCTGGGCTCTCGAGCCTCGCTACAAGCAGATGGGAAACCTCCGGGAAACGTCACGGTATGGTTTCAGCCCCGAATTCCTGAAGTCGATGATCGAAACCTACGGGTTGTGGCGGCATCCCTTCGATGGGCTCTGCAAGAAAGCGGCGGCGATGAAGATGAAAGAAATCATGCACACGCCGGCCGCGGGGGAATACATCGCCGAGGACGCATCGCTGGACGCGGCGATTCATTTGTTGGTCATGGGGCGGCATCAATCCCTGCTGGCAACGCGCGGAGAGGATATCGTCGGCATCCTTCGCCTGAGCGACGTGTTCAAGAAGGTCTGCGACGCAATCAAGCTCTGTCAGCTCTGAGCCAGCCGGAACGGCGTTCCCGTGAATCATTGAAAAGAGAGCTCCGAAGGCACCATCCGCGGCAGAGAAGTCCTTCTCGATGGGAGCGATCCCGCAGTGGGGGGGGCCGACGAGCAAAACGCGCAAGAACAAGCAAGGAGTATTCGCAATGGCTGAGCAGACCGTCGCAGTCCCGAAGGGAGCTGCCTTTGACTGGAAACGAATCGCATTCATCACCCTTGGTCTGGTCTTTTTCTTCGCCTTTTATTTCATGAACGATTTGCCCGACGCCGTGGACCCGGCTGGCAAGCATTTTCCCCTCCCGCCCCAGGGAAGAATGGCGCTGGGACTGTTTTTGATGGCGGCGATGTGGTGGATTTTCGAGGTCATGCCCATCGGCGCCACCGCGATCGCCATCGGCCTGTTCCAGGTCCTGTTCAAGATCCGGACTGCGGATCAGGCGCTCAAGGACTTCTTTGACCCATCGGTCTGGTTCATCTTCGGCTCGGTGATCATGGGACTGGCTTTTTCGCATTCCGGTCTCACCAAGCGCATGGCCTACAAGATGCTGGGTGTGGTGGGGGAGAACACCAACTTCATTCTGCTGGGCACGTTCATCATCGTCGCCGGCATGACCCTGCTCATGGCCCACACGGCCGTGGCCGCGGCGTTGTTCCCGTTGCTCATGGCGATCCATTCGCTCTACAGTGACACCGACGAGCCCACCAAGTTTGGCAAGGGGCTGTTCATCGGCATGGCCTGGACGGCCGGAGCGGGCTCCATCATCACCTACCTCGGGGCCGCGCGGGGCGTCGCCGGCGCTGGCATGTTCAAGAAGTTCACCGGCGGGCTGGAGATCGGCTTCTTCGAGTTCATTTACTACAACCTGCCCCTGGGTCTGATCATGGTTGCCGTTATTTGGCTCATCGTGATCGTGTTCTTCAAGCCGGAGCGATCTCGGATCGAGGGGCTCCGCGAGAGGGTTCAAGGGTTGTCCAAGGAATTGGGTCCCATGAGCACCAAGGAAAAGCTCGTTCTGATCATGGTGGCGCTGGTGCTGTTCCTCTTCATGATGAAATCGTTCTCGCCCATCCCCTTTTTCAAAGACATGGATCGCGCGGCCATCATGATTGTGGCGACCTTGGGGTTCTTCCTTTTCAAAGTCCTGGGGGTTGAGGAGATGGAGGGAATCCCCTGGAACATCATCCTCCTGTTCGGCGGCGCCATGAGCATCGGTTATTGCCTCTACGACACCAAGGCGGCCGAGTGGATGGCCGTGAGCTGGGTGAGCTGGTTCCAGCACGCCCCCTGGCTGCTCTTCGTGCTGGCGATCGCCTTCCTGGTGCTTTGCATGACCAACTTCATCATGAACGTGGCGGCCATCGCCATCACGCTTCCCGTCTCGCTGGTCATCGCGGGGTACCTGGGCGTGGCGCCCCAAGTCATTTTCTTCGCGTCCCTCGCCTGCGCCGGGATGCCGTTCAACCTTCTCATCGGGGCGGCGCCGAACGCCATCGCCTATGAGAGCAGGCAGTTCAGTACCGGCGACTTCTTCATGTACGGCTGGATCCCGAGCTTCGTCCTCATGGCCGTGCTGGCGGTCTTCTGCTACTTCATCTGGCCGCTCATGGGCATGCCCGTGCTGTTGAAATGATCCGGCGGTGCTCGAGGTGGGGAAAGGTGCTGCCTTCTTCAAGAAAGATGACTGCTTTATCGATCGGCGGAGCGTGAGCCGCGACCAGGCCTCACTCCTTTCGAACCGATGGAAAGGACTACGATGTTGAAAAAGCAACTGGCATGCCTTGTTTTGCTGTTACCCTTGCTGATCGCTCCCGCCATCGTTCACGGGGCGGTGCCCGCGGCATCGGCGGGGCCTTCGGATGTTCTGGTGGTGGCCGGGACCGTTACGAACGCCCAGGGAAAGCCGGTGAAAGAAGTGGGGCTGGATTTTTTCGTGAATGGCAACAAGATCCACCTCGAAGAAGAAGTGACGACGTCCAAGGCGGGCCGATTCGAGGCGGAATTGAAATTGCCCGCCGGAACGCTTCCCGGAGCGAAGGTGGAGTGCGAGGCGCACAAACCGAATTACAAGAGCTCCGCCCGCACCGTGCTCGTCAACGTGATGAAGGAGAAGGCCGACGACAAGGGCAACACGTTCTACATGGCTCATCACAGCTTCACCCTCATGCGGACCATCACGCCGGCATTCTGGATCGCCTCCCTGGTTCTGATCGTCGTGTATGCGCTGATCGCCTTTGAGCTCATGCACCGCACCCTGGCGGCCTTTCTCGGAGCCGCCCTCCTGATGACGATCACCTACACGGCCGGAACCTTCAATTCGGACTATGTGATCCTGCCCTTCGAGGATGCCATGCACGCCATCGACATGAACGTGATCTTTCTCTTGATGGCCATGATGATGATCGTGGGGGTGCTCAAGAAAACCGGCGTGTTCCAGTGGCTTGCCTACAAGTCCTTCCAGGCGGCTCGAGGCAACGTCTTTGCCCTATCCTCGATCCTGATGATCGTGACCGCCGTGAGCTCCGCGTTTCTGGATAACGTGACGACGATGCTCCTCATCATTCCGGTGACCATCGAGATTGCTCTGACGCTCAAGGTCAATCCCGTTGCCTTCCTGATGCCCGAGGTCTTTGCTTCCAACGTCGGCGGCACAGCGACCCTCATCGGCGATCCGCCCAACATCATGATCGGGTCCTATGCCAAGCTGAGCTTTCTGGACTTTGTCCAGAACCTCACGGTTATTTGTGCCATCTGCCTGGTGGTCACGCTGGTGTACTTCGTCTATTGGTATAAGAAGGGCTATCTGCAGGCGAAGGTTGGGGATGTGGAAAAGATGATCGAGCACCTGCGTGAGGAATACAAGATCACGAACGCGAAGCTGCTCACCCAGGGGATGGTCATCCTGGGCATCACCATCTTCCTGTTTATCATCCACGGCGCCCTGCACATGGAGCCCAGCATCGCGGCCATGATCGGCGCCGCCGTCCTGCTGGTGATCAGCAAAGTGGACATCGTCGAAATGCTCGAGCACGAGATCGAGTGGCCAACCCTCATTTTCT
>CALBZH010000594.1 GCA_937889795.1 uncultured Syntrophobacteraceae bacterium
CAATCAGCAGCTCCGATATGCCGAAGAGCGGAAGCCGGGAGCCTTTCCAAAAGAGCGTGAGCAAAATGACCAGCCCCCCCAGGGAGAGGAGGGTCCCCCTGCTCATGTCCTCCATGGCGAGCGTCATCTCATCCACATTCAGGGCTTCCTGCCCGGTGACCCCCGCGTCGATGTCTCCGATCTGCGCTTTCACCTCGGCAACCGTCCTTCGAAGGGCTGAAAGGGACTGCTGTGCCCTTCCAAAACCGGTCTCCGCCTTCACCGGGGTGACGAAAAGGAGCAAATACCGTTTGTTTTCAGTCCAGAAATAACCGTCTGAACCATCGTCCCAGTTCTTCTTTCCGAAAAAGGAGCCCCATGGAGACTGATAAACGTTCTTCTCGAGGTACTGGTCCATGGACTCGAGAAAATGGACCAGGATCGTCAGGTCCAAGGAGCCGGGGGGCGTGGCCGTGGATTCATCAGCGAGGAACCCGGTGAAGAGCTCCCCGACCATGCTGGATGTCATTTCCCTGTTGATCAGACGAAAAAAACCATTGACGGTGGGAGACTGGGCGAGGCCTTCGATGAGCGTATGGTGCTTTTCGAGGTTGCCCCGGAGGCTGAGCAGCTCCTTCCGGTCCAGGTAAAGTAGCCCCCAGGACTTGAAAGGCTGCGGGTCCACTCGGTAAAACACTTGCTCGTAATGCTCGCGGTCCTTTTCGAGACGAGCAGCGAGAGCGAGGAGGAATCTCTTTGCTTGGGCGCGGTCCTGACCATCGATGGACACGATGAAGGTGTCCAGATCCTCGAAAGGCTGAAGCTGTTCGGCAAGCCGGATGAGCCTGTCCCCCGAGGAGATGAGGGCTCTCTGGCTGGTTTCCACCTCGAGGCTCCTGGCCGTATAATGGACCGATAGGCCAGCCATGGTGAGCGCGATGACGAAGGTCAGGAGAGGCTGCCAGGTGACGACCTTGAAGACCTTCTTCAGCATATTTTGCACAAGCCCCATGGTCGCAGTCGCTTTCTTGCTTCCGGCCAATGGGGGTACTGCTTGTACGCGCCGCCTCCCGGAATGCCAGTTTTTCCGGGAACATCTAGACTTGCGCCTTGGCTGGAGCATCTTCCGCATTAAGTCTGTCTGAGAGCAGCGTGCTATAGCACACGAGGCCAAGGCCTGCCCGGAGGATCTGCTCCAGCCTCAGGGTCACTCCGTACGCCAGTCCCATTGCGGCGTCAAAGCCGACGGCCTTCAGGGCGAAGACCCGCGTCGCCTCTTGTACCCCGATGCCGAGCGGCACAGCGAAAGTCATCAGGTCAAGCCAGCTTCCGAGGAACCAGATCCCCGCAGCCAGATGCAGCGATGCGTCGTCCGTGAGCAGGGCCAGAAAATACCAGGCCTGAACGATGCCGCAGGCCATACCGGCCATGTGCCACAGGACGGCGAAGGGCAATTCGAGTGGCTGATTCCGGTAAAACAGCCTGAGCTCATCGTCCATTTCAGTGGCTTTCCGGGCAGCCACGGTGAAGTACTTCCCCAATTGCCTGCGCGTGGAGAGCCACCGAAGAATGACACCCAGCTTGCCGAGCTTCTGCGCGATCAGGAATCCAAAAACACCGATGGCCAGAAGCGCATTCCCCATGAGCATCGCCGGCCAAGCGCCCAGAGGGAGGCTTACCCCCCAGAGAGTGATGATCGATCCAAGGGAGACAAACACCAACTGCGCGATGGAATAGGCCAGCTTTCCGACGACGACGCCCTGGAAGGCGCCGTTCGCGGTATGGTTCAAGGAGAGAAGCGCCCCTTTGGCAATTTCCCCGCCCACGGTGGCCGTGGGCGTAAGATAATTGATAGCATAGCCGGCCAGCCGGATGCGAAAAAGGCGGGAGAAGGAAACGGATCGAAGAGTTACGGGGAGGCAATGTCGCCATCCGACCGTGTGCAGACCATCGGCGACGATCTCGATGAGGACTAGGGGAGCCAGACCTGAGCCGAGCAGCGCCATCTGACTCCACAAATCCCGAAAACCGATCTGGTGGACAAGAACAGCGAGGAGCCCAAAGCCCACAAGGACACAGGCCATGTGGAATTTCTTCATTTGCCGCTCATTCCGATCTCATGGGCATGGTGGCCGCCATGCCGTATTGCGTGCCAATGGGCGCCGCCCCCTCCGCACATGCGCACTCGTCACAAGGGCCCGGTGCGAGATGTTCGTCGGGTTGTGCGGGCAGAGCTTCCAGATTTGGTCCGGACAGACAGCCTCTGGCATACGATCTGACTTTATGATCCCGAAGGGTGGGGGAGCGCCATGGGGCATGAGCCCTCCCGGCTGGATCGATAGGCAAGCTCGATGAGCTCAATGCATTGGCGAGCCTCACGCAGATTGGTCCCCCTCTGACGGGTGTCGGCTATCTCTCGGGAGAAATCCTCAACCACATAATCCATCCATTCCGGGTGGTGCGATCCTGCGGATAGAGCCTCCGGGAAATCATAGCGGATCGGCGGGGATCCCTTTGAGCTCAGAAGAATGTGGTCGTCGTTGATCCACACGCTCCCGCGTTCCCCCACGATCGCACCGAAGTTTCGTCGACAATCCGCGCGCCAGGTCAGATGGAGGCGCGCCTCGGCCTGCGGAAATCCGATGACGAGGTCCACCGTCTCCTCGAGTCCGGAGGTGCGGCCTGGGGCGGATTCCATTTTGGCCTCAATGAAAAGAGGGGCTTCCGGGAGCATTGCAAGAAGCAGGTAGAGGTTGTGCCAACCATGGTCGATCATGATCCCTCCCCGGGCCAGCTCGGGGTCGATCCTCCAGTTGGAGGCGCCGCCGCCTGAGCTGGAAACGCGAAGGACATTCATGGTAATGGATCGCACGGAGCCGATTCGCTTCTCCTGGATCAGCTCTCGGGTCTTTACCCAGAGAGGGGCGTGCTTCCAGTTGTTCACCGTGAAGACAACTTTGTCCGCACGGGACGCTGCCTCCTGGATGTGTGCGAGATCACCCAGAGACGTTGTCAAGGGCTTTTCACAAAAGACGTGGAGGCCGGTCCCGCACGCCGCGAGAACCAAGTCGTCATGGAACCGGGGAGGGGTGCATATGTCCACAAAATCGAGCTCAATGTCGCAAAGCATCTTCTCAACGCTTTGATAGACCCGCACCGTGGACAGTACCTCCTCGGCCTTGCGTGCCCTTTCAAGATTCGGCTCCACCACGGCTTCGACACTAAAGTGAGGGCTCCTCAGCCATGCGGGAAAATGCGCGTTTTCAGCCACATTCCCGAAGCCGATGATGGCCCCTCGAAGGGGTCTGCCCTTTACAGCCGACGTCAAGACCATTTCAGACTATCCTGCCCTCGTTATTTGTATGGGATGTGATCGGCCACGAACCCGAAGACCTCGTCGATGATCGCCAAACCCTCATCGGCCTCCTCGAGGGAGAGGACCAACGGCGGATTGATGCGAAAATTGGGTTTGTAGTTCATGCACACCATCCCTCTCTTGACGGTTTCGAGAAACATCTGCCTCGTAACGGACTTTTCCAGAGGCTCCTTTGTCCAGCGGTCTTTCACCAATTCTATTCCGATGAGCAGGCCCGTCCCACGCACGTCGCCGATGAACTCGTATTTTTCCTGGAGCCCACGCAGACCATTCAGCAGATGCTCGCCCACCAGCCGCGATCGTTCCACCAGCGACTCGTCGATAATGGTCTGCACGGTCGCCAGTGCAGCCGTGCTCGCCAGAGGGTTTCCCCCATAGCTGCTGGAAGAAGAGCTCGGCTTGGAGAAAGGCTTGCTGGCGGTGATCTCGTCCGTGGAGATCAGCCCCGAGACGGGGAATCCGCTTCCCAGCCCTTTCCCGATCGTCATGATGTCCGGGAGGAGGCCGGTGTGGTTCGAGCCGAACATCATGCCGGTGCGGCCGAATCCAGTAATCATTTCGTCGGCGATGAGGAGTGCGTCGTTTTCCCGAGCGATCTGGAAGATGCCGGGGAGGAACTCGGGGGGAGGGACGATGTTCCCGGCCGTTCCTTGCATTGGCTCCACAATGATCGCGGCCAGGCTCCCCGCCGTGTTGTTTTCGATAATCTTTCGCACGAAAT
>CALBZH010000595.1 GCA_937889795.1 uncultured Syntrophobacteraceae bacterium
AGATATCCACTCGTGACTGGAGTTCAGACGTGTGCTCTTCCGATCTCTGGCCATCATCCGAAACCGCCTCTTCGGCGGCGCGGTGAACCCCGAGCGCGCGGCGGCCCTGGCCCTTTATCACGATGCGGCGGAAGTCCTGACCGGAGACCTTCCGGCCCCCATCAAGTATTTCAATCCGGAAATCCGGCAGGCATCCAGAGGCATCGAATCGGCGGCGTCCAAGCAGCTTTTCGAAATGATCCCCCCGGAGCTGAGGGCGGATTACGAAGCATTTCTGTTTCCAGACAACAAGGTGCTCGACCCCGACCTTCGCGCAATCGTGAAGGCCGCGGACAAGCTCTGCGCCTACATGAAATGCCTCGAAGAGCTGGGGGCCGGCAACCAGGAGTTCTCTAAGGCGGAAAAGGCTCTGCGCAAGACCATTGAGCAGATCGACCTCGCCGAGGTCCACTATTTTCTAAAAACCTTCGTCCCCAGCGCCAGGTTGACCCTCGACGAGCTCAGCTGAGCCGGGATTCAGAGTGAGCCCATATCCTGCCAGTGAAGGCGACAAATGATATGCTTGTAGGGGTGATTGGAATGCTGTAAAAATAGGGCTCACCTGTGTTGAATACCACTCCCCAAAGACCCCGAAAAAAGAAAGGACCTCCATGGTGAAGAAGCTGCTGCTCGCACTTTTTCTGGTGGTGACCGCCTGTTCCTTGGCCACAGCCGACGGACCGGTTCCCAAAGACGAAAAAAAGCATACGACCATCGGGAAGTATGTGACGTCCGTCCAAGCTTACGAAATGTGGAAGGCCAACCCCGACAAGGTCAAGGTTATCGATGTGCGTACGCCTGAAGAATACGTCTTCGTCGGACATGCGGCGATGGCCCACAATGTCCCATCGATGGTGTGGGCCGGCAAGTTCAACGAGGAGAAGAAGGATTTCCCCCTGGTGGATAACCCTGATTTCGAGGCCCAGTTGAAGAAGAAATTCGGGGCGGAGGACACGCTCCTTGTGATGTGCCGGAGCGGCCATCGGAGCGCGAGCGCGATCAACCGCATGGCAAAGGCCGGCTTTGTCAACGTGTACAACATCTCAGATGGTTTTGAAGGCGACAAGGTCACGGATGACGAGAGCTCCTACAAAGGCAAACGCATGGTCAACGGCTGGAAGAACTCGCCGATTCCATGGACCTACGATCTCGACGCCGCTTTGGTTTTCAATCCTCAAAAGTAGGAACTGCTCACGGCGATCGAACAGCTTCTCTTAGAGGGAGCGGCTCCCTGCCGCTCCCTGGGTGATCCGCGAACAGACGTTCTCCAGAAGCTCCCCAGGAACGATGACGGCGATTGTGAGCACCCATCATCATTCCCGCAATCTTGTGGACCGGAATCCACCCTGTTGCAGGAATCGCAACCGGATCCCGCCTTTTGCTGTTGGGCTTCAACGCAGCGATCCTGCTCGCTGCCGGGATTCGCTGGCTTGACGCCATCACCTTTCCTGCGAATGGGGAGCTGCGGGAATGGTCACTGGCAATCTCTCAATGGCTCGCTGTCTATTTCATGGACTCGGCCACCGCGAAGATCCACTTTGGCGCAAGTGCCGATCGCCAGAAGACCTTCACGCTGGTCGAATTCCGTCTCTGAGCTGGTGGTGATCCTGCGACCGCCAATCACCCACTCGCCATGAAGTCCTTCGGCCGGTCTCGATTCGACAACGCCATAGTGGCGGCCTCGAGCGTCGTCACCGCCGCGCCTCGCCAGGCTCGTATCCGGAAATAGGGATACAGCGAAGACAAGAAGACCGGCCACCATAATCATGAGCGCATATAAAGGCTTCAGCCCTTGGATCGTTCGAATCCTCATCGTTCTCCTCCTGGCTCACCTCGTCAGTCCAGTCGCCATATCGATGGTTACAGAAAACTAAGAACGGAGCCCCGCAAGCGCACATCACTCCGTGAAGAATTTGAACCGCTGGTGACTATTATGAAGTTCTGGCCGAATCCGATGCTTCACACTTTGGCTGCGTGATTATGCTATGAAGTCGATGTGAGCACTCGATCGGGCAAGGACAGCGGTATCTCCATTCTCGCTGCAGGTAGGATCCAAGGAAGGATTGCCGGGGTCAGACGTCCAAGGACCCGGGTGGAGTCATTGAGATGGGTAGTTTTCTGATCATCGACCACGACTTGGAGTTTTCTCTCGAACTGAAGGATGCGATCGAGCTCCGTGATCACACGGTAACGCATGCCGATCGATTGAGGACAGCCATCCGAGAGGTTCAAGCGAAATCCTATGAAGTGGTTCTTTTCAACATCCAGATGCCAGACGGCCAAGGAATTGAATCCCTGCCAGATTTCCTCCACGCAGACCATCCGCCAGAGGTGGTTGTTCTGGCGGACAGGGGGGACCCTGACGAAGCGGAGCACGCCATCCGGATCGGGGCTTGGGACTATATCGAACGGCCTTCAAATCCCCGCGCCCTGGCTCTTTCCTTGGTACACATCTTGGACTACCGGAAACGAAAGGCCATAAGGAAGAGCGGTCCCCAGTACGCGGGGAAAGCCTACAAAGGCATTGCAGGGAGCGGACTTCGGATGAAGGCGTGCCAGGAAGTCTCCACGCTTGCAGCTCAAAGCGATGCCAATGTGCTCATTTCCGGAGAAACTGGGACCGGAAAGGAGTTGTTTGCATTGGCGATCCACAACAACAGTCGACGGGCTAAGGGACATTTTGTGGTGGTCGATTGCGCCAGCCTACCTGAAACCTTGGTCGAGAGTACGCTTTTCGGCCACGAACGGGGAGCCTTCACGGGGGCACATCGGTCTCAGAAGGGTCTTATTCTGCGAGCAGACGGCGGCACGTTGTTTTTGGATGAAGTGGGTGAGCTCCCGCTTCCCGCACAGAAGGCCTTTCTGCGGGTCCTCCAGGAGCGGCGCTTCCGGACGGTCGGTGGCACAGAGGAAATAAGGAGTGACTTTCGGCTCATCGCAGCAACGAACCGTGATCTCGACGCCATGGTTGAAAAGAAGCGGTTCAGAAAGGATCTTCTCTTCCGGCTCCGAGCGTTCAGCATTCACTTGCCGCCCTTGAGAGACCGTATCGAAGACATCCATGAGATCGTCATGCACCATATGCCGCGGATCTCTAAGCATTATGGCTGTCGAAAGAAGACCTTTTCCCCCGATTTTTTCGAGGCACTCTCCACGTACCGGTGGCCCGGCAATGTTCGAGAGCTTGTCAACGCGCTTGAGCGGGCCATCTCCGTCGCGCAACAGGAGCCAACCCTCTACCCTAAGCACCTTCCAACCTATTTGCGGGTTGAAATGGCGCGATCCTCGATCGCCGATTCCGCGCAATCCACGGAGATGGATGGGGAGTCTCAAGGCACGCCCCGGTTCATGGCGAAATGGGGGGAGGCAAGAGAGGCCGCCCTGGCAGCGGCAGAAAAACAATACCTGAAGGAGCTTCTCACGTTCACTCAAGGCCGTCTGGCCGAAGCCATACGCGTTTCCGGGCTTTCGAGATCACGGCTTTACGCCCTCCTCAAGAAACACCGCATGCGAATCTGGGAAGAAAGGGAGTAACGCTCGCCCGGCGTCCTCCGCGCATGGATTTCGTCTTCTTCTCCAGGACTCAATCCTCTTCAGCAGTACTCAGCGCATCCTGCTCCGCCCATGAGCCCCCTTAACCAGAACGCGATTAACCAACAGAAATCACTAAGCTTATTTATTGAGCACGGCTTGTGGCACGAGAGTTGATCTACTGCAATGGATTGAAGCGAGGCGTTTTCACCTCTAACAATCGTCAATATCCAGTTGAAAGGAAAAGGGTCGGTATGGTGGTACTCTTGAAAAGGCGCTCGTTTTGGATGATTCTGCTTTTCCTCGTTGGCTGTCTGGTGGCAAGCCCAGCCTGGTCCGAGACGAAAAGCATTGGCAAGCCAAACACCAATGTGCGGTCGGGACCTGGGCTCAGGTACAAAGTCCTCTACAAAGCCCCAAAAGGCTACCCGTTGCAGATCCTGTCGAGACAGAAGGCATGGGTGAAGGTGCAAGACTGGCAAGGTGATATCGGCTGGGTCCATGCTCAAATGCTTTCGGATGTGCGCACCGCCGTCGTGCTCGTCGAACGCGCCAATGTCCGATCGGAGCCTTCGATCAACAGTTCTGTGCTTGGCAAAGTCTCACAAGGAGAGATCTATCTGGTGATGTCGCAAAGCTCCGACTGGGCGCAGATCGGCTACTACTTCGAAAAGGAGCGCTTGGGCTGGATCCGGGAAGACCTCGTATTCGGGAATTAGAGCCCCAACGATCGCACCCGTTCGCGCCTGAGTCCACGAGGAGCCTGAACTGGGACAAGAATGCCTGGATTCTAATGGCTGGTGAGCTCGGGTTGCGAAATGGCTGCTCGTTGTTACATTTTACAAAAGAGCCAGGTCGATGCCTTCCGCGCTTCTCGCCAAGCGAAGCCAGCTTGCGGCTATTTCGCTCGCGCATTGCGTGAGATCGGAGGAACATCATGGCAGAGCCCTTTGCCGTTAAAGATTGTGCGCTCATATCCATCGGGACCGGTGAGCGGGCGCAAAATCTGCGCGAGCTGCGAGACCGGATTCTCACGACCCAGCCGGGGTCCATTTACCATCACTTTTGGGGCGGCCTCCTGAGGCCGAGCTTCGATGATCCGGAGTACCAAAACGATTTCGCCGCATGGGCGGGGAGAGGGTTGCACGATACGCGCCTCGCTGAACGGCTATCGCTCATCGATCCCAGTGAATTCCAGGACCTGGAAGCCCTGCGACGAGAGCTCGTCGAAGTCGTCGAGGAGCGTCTCGAAGAGACGGAAATGGTACCCTGGGCGAAGTCGGACCACCAGTTTTACTTCGTGCGGTCCCAGATCGTGGTTTTCGACACGAGCCTTCGCGTCAAGGATGTCGATGGATGGGCTGCGCTCCTCCCGCGCTTTCCCGTGAGCAGCATTTTCTATCATTTCATCGATGCCCGGCGCCGTACGGAGAGCAGGAACGACGACTTCTCCGAGTGGCTCCTGGGCTTCGGCGATGAGCACACGCAGCTCATCTATCGCCTGTGGGCGATCGATCCGTACTTCAGCACGCTCAGTGAGCTGAAGAGCGAGCTTGCCTCCATCCTCGGCAGCTACCTTCAAGCGAGGCAAGGACAATGAAGAATCGCTTGGAGGACTACGCAAAGATCGTCGGTGAAGACGTTATCGATCAGATTCGGCAGCTGGCTCAACTCCTCGAGGGAGCGAAAGTCATCCATGTGAACTCCACCAAGGAAGGCGGAGGTGTCGCTGAAATCCTTCAGTGGCTCATCCCGCTCAAGCGTCAGCTGGGGCTCGACGTGCAGTGGAGAGTGATACGGGGAGAGGAAAGCTTTTACGAATGCACCAAGAGCTTCCATAACGCACTCCAGGGCAATCGCGTTCCGATACCCGAGTCGCTCCTCCGGGCCTACGAGGAGACGAATCGAAAGAACGCGGAAGAAATGCGCGACGAGCTCGAAAGCGCCGATTTCGTCTTCATCCACGATCCACAGCCTGCTCCGTTCCTCCAGTTTTGTCCCAACCGCAAGGGAAAATGGATCTGGCGCTGCCATATCGACGTGAGCCATCCGTTCCGCCCCGTGTGGAAATACCTCCGTGGGTTCGTCCAAGGCTACGATGCAAGCATCTGGTCCCTGTCGGAGTTCGCGCAGCCCCTGCCCCACCCAGCCTACTTGATCACCCCGAGCATCGATCCTCTGAGCGAGAAGAACATGGAGATTTCGCAGGTAGAGATTGCGGACGCACGCGAGCGATTTCACTTGGATCCCTTCAGGCCCATTGTGGTGCAGGTCTCGCGCTTCGATCGGTTCAAAGATCCCGTGGGAGCCATTCAAGCCTGCCGGCTCGCCAAGAAGTTCACCCCCTTCCAGCTCGTCCTGGCAGGCGGGGGAGCCACCGACGACCCGGAGGGAGCGCGCATGCATCAGGAGGTCGCAGATGCGGCAGAGGGTGACCCGGACATCCATGTCTTGCTGCTTCCCTCCGACGCCCACCGCACCATCAATGCCCTTCAGCGCATCGCGGATATCGTGCTTCAGAAGTCGACCCGGGAGGGTTTCGGGCTGACCGTCACGGAGGCGCTCTGGAAGGGAAAGCCGGTAATCGGCGGTGATACGGGCGGCATTCGCCTCCAGGTCATCAATCATCATACGGGATTCCTGGTCAGCACCCCTGAGGGAGCGGCCAATCGAATCCGCTATTTGCTCAGGCACAGAGGCAAGCTTGAGGAAATGGGCCTAAAAGCAAGACAGCTCGTGCTGGAGAATTTTCTGCTGACCCGGCACCTCCGGGAATACCTGACACTCATGGTCGGGATTACTCATGGCAGCCAGGAGCGAATCGAGCTCTTCTAACGGATGGGAGCACCTGGCGGCAGAGCCACGGAAGCTCGGGGCCGACTACCGGGACGATGGGAGCTGCCGCTTCACGGTGTGGGCGCCGTTGCGACGCCAGGTGGCTGTGCACGTCCTTTCTCCCCACGAAACGCTCATCGCGATGCACGGTGCACCCCGGGGGTACTGGTGGATCGACGCCGAAGACGTGGCTCCCGGAACGCTGTACCTGTTTCGCCTGGATGATGCCATTGAAAGGCCGGACCCAGCCTCGCATTCCCAGCCAATGGGCGTCCATGGCCCATCTGAGGTGATTGATCACCGGTCCTTCGCCTGGGGGGATCACTCGTGGCAGGGCCTGGGGCTTTCCCGAATGATCCTCTATGAGATCCACGCCGGGACGTTCAGCGGCGAAGGGACGCTTGACGCCATTATTCCCCGCCTGGAAGCGCTCAAGGAGCTCGGCGTCAACACCCTCGCCTTGATGCCGCTCGCCCAGTTTCCCGGCGGGCGAAACTGGGGCTATGACGGCGTCTTCCCATTTGCCGTTCAAAACACCTATGGCGGCCCCGCTTCCCTCAAGCGACTGGTCAACGCGTGTCACGGTATGGGAATGGCCGTCGTGCTGGACGTGGTCTACAACCACCTGGGGCCGGAGGGAAATTACCTCTGGGCTTTTGGCCCCTATTTCACGGACAAGTACCGCTCGCCGTGGGGGACCACCATCAATTTTGACGACGCCCACAGTGACGAGGTTCGGCGCTTTTTTGTCGACAACGCGCTGTTTTGGCTCACGGAATATCATGTGGATGGGCTGCGGCTGGATGCCATCCATGCGATCGTGGATATGAGCGCGAAGCCTTTCTTGCAGGCGCTTTCCGCCAGCGTCGCCGCCCACGCCGCAACGGTCGGAAGGCCGTGCCATGTGATTGCGGAAAGTGATCTGAACGATGTCAGGGTCCTCATTCCCGAAGCTCAAAACGGCCTGGGCCTGGACGCCCAGTGGTCTGACGACTTTCATCACAGCCTGCACGCGTTGCTGACCGGCGAGCGGCAGGGCTACTACGCGGACTTCGGTCGCGTCGGCGACCTTGTTAGAGCGCTACAGGAGGGATTTGTCTATTCGGGACAATACTCCGTCTTCCGGAGACGTCGGCACGGAAGCCCATCCGGGTCGAGACCGGCGAGCCAGTTTGTCGTCTTCTCCCAGAACCACGATCAAGCGGGCAACCGGGCCCTCGGGGAACGACTCTCCACACTCGTGGACCTGGAAAGCCTCAAGCTCGCTGCGGGCGTTGTGCTCCTTTCTCCTTACATTCCCCTTCTGTTCATGGGGGAAGAATACGGGGAGAAGGCTCCGTTCCTCTATTTTGTCAGCCATTCCGACGAAGCACTCGTGGAGTCCGTTCGAAGCGGCCGACGACAGGAATTCAAATTGGCCGTTGGGGATGGCGTGATTCCCGATCCCCAAAGTCCGGAGACGTTCGCTCGCTCGAAAATCAACTGGGAGCTGCGCCAGGAAGGTCTCCACCACATCCTCTGCCGCTATTACAGGGAATTGGTCCACATTCGGACACGCTTCTCGGCATTCTCCGTCGACAACGGCGAGAACCGCGAGGCGTGGAGACTGGAAGCGCAATCCGTCATCGTGGCTCGACGGTGGACGGCGGGTCTCAGTCATGAAGCCTTATGCCTATTCAACTTTGAGCAGGACGATATCTTGGTTTCTCAAGCAGAATCCTTCTTGGGTGGATCTTGGCACAGGGTCCTGGACTCCTCCGATGAGCGATGGGCCGGGCCGGGCAACGAACCTTTCCGGGTGAGCGAGCCAGACATCCAGATTCCGATGCGAAGGAGAAGCGTGCAGCTGTATGTGAAGGGGAGCCCTTGACGATGCCTCGTTACATCACCATCCATGGTCACTTCTACCAGCCGCCGCGTGAAAACCCTTGGCTGGAGGAAATCGAGCTCCAGGATTCGGCTTTTCCCTATCATGACTGGAACGAGAAGATCGCAGCCCAGTGCTACGCTCCCAACGCCGCCTCCCGGATTCTTGACCCGGATCATCGCATCATCCAGATCGTGAACAATTACTCCAAAATGAGCTTCAACTTCGGTCCAACGCTCCTCCAATGGCTGGAAAGACACCGGCCAGACACGTACGGAGCGATCCTGGAAGCCGACCAGCTGAGTCGCGAGCGCTTTTCAGGGCATGGATCCGCCCTGGCTCAAGCCTATAGCCACATGATCATGCCCCTCGCCAACAAGCGCGACAAGCTCACCCAGGTGTTGTGGGGCCTTGCGGATTTCAGAAGACGCTTTGGGAGAGATGCGGAGGGCATGTGGCTCCCGGAGACGGCCGTCGACCTGGAGACGCTCGATATCCTGTCCCAGGAGGGAATTCGGTTTACCATCCTGGCCCCGAGACAGGCCCAACGGGTCCGCGGGATGTTGAAAGACGAGTCTTGGCAGGACGTCAGCGACCAGCGGATCGATCCCTCCATGGCATACCGGTGTGAACTTCCCTCCGGGCAGGCGATCAGCCTCTTTTTCTACGATGGCCCCATATCCCAGGAGATTGCCTTCGGCGGCCTTCTGCAAAACGGCGAAGCGTTCGCTCAGCGATTTCTGGAAAGCTATTCCGAGGAGCGACCGTGGCCCCAGCTGCTCCACGTGGCGGTGGACGGAGAGACGTTTGGGCATCATCAGCGCCACGGGGACATGGCTCTCGCCTACTGCCTCCACTACATTGAATCGCATGACCTGGCGCAGCTCACGAACTACGGGGAATACCTCGAAAACCACCCCCCCACACACAGGGTCGAAATCTGGGAGCGCTCGTCCTGGAGCTGCGTCCATGGGGTCGAGCGGTGGCGAGAGGATTGCGGCTGCTCGTCGGGAATGCACCCGGGGTGGAGCCAGGCATGGCGAAAGCCCCTTCGCGAGTCACTCGACTGGCTTCGAGACGAAGCCATTTCGATTTTTGAGGCGATCGCGCCGGATCTCCTGCACTCACCTTGGGAGGCGCGGAATGCATACTGGGATGTCGTTGTCGACAGATCCGCGGACAACGTGGATCGTTTCCTGGAGAAACATGCCTTGAGGGATCTGAGTCGGGCGGAGCGGACCGCGGCGATTGAGCTCCTCGAAATGCAGCGGAATGCGATGCTCATGTTCACGAGCTGCGGGTGGTTTTTCGACGAGATTTCAGGCATCGAGAGCGTTCAGATTCTGCAGTATGCCGCGAGAGTCATTCAATACTGCGAGCGGCTGAGCAGGAATTCCATCGAAGGGGCTTTCCTGGAGCGACTCGGACGGATCCCGAGCAACCTTCACCACAATGCCGTTGATGTGTACTCGTTCTTTGTGAAACCGGCTCGCCTGGACCTGCTTCGAGTGGGAGTCCATTATGCGGTTTCATCCCTCTTTCACGACTATTCCAACGAAGTTGAAATCTATTGCTATTCCATCCATAGAATAAAGCACGATGTGAATCAAGCGGGAAAGCTTAAGTTAGCAATAGGGCAAGCCAGAGTTGTATCTCGGATAACGATGCGAGAAGAACACGTTAGTTATGCTGTATTACACCTTGGGGATCATAATATAAATGGTGGTGTGCGTGAATTTAAGGGAGAAGATGCCTTTAGTCTCATGTCATCTGACATCCTGAAGAGCTTTCATCGAGCAGATATTCCTGAAATTATCCGTCTCATGGACAAGCATTTTGAAAGCAACAACTTCTCGGTATGGCATTTGTTCAGGGATGAGCAACGTAAGATCATCGATCAAATTCTTGAATTTACCTACACCGAGGTTGAGTCTTCATATAGAAGAATTTTTGAGAATTGCCACGCCATCATGAATTTCATCACGGGTCTGCGCGTCCCCGTACCCAAGTTCCTCCTGGTCGCGGCGGAGGTCATCACCAATCTGGACTTGAGACGGTTGTTTGAGTCGGGAGATCCGGACATCGAAAAACTCGAATCGCTGATTCAGGTCACGCGCTTCCTGCAGCTCGATATCGACCGGGAGATGGTCGGATTCCGGGCAACCGCCTGGATCAACGGTGCCATGGCAGCCCTCCAGGAGCGTCCGAGCTTGGAGCTGGCCTCAAAGATCGGAACTGTGCTTCGCCTTCTCGCTTCCTTGGAGGTCCCCCTCGATTTGTGGCTCGCTCAGAATATCTTCTTCTCCTTGGGAGAGCCCCTCCAAGAGGAAATGCCCAGCACGACAACGGACGAGGAGCGAGCGGGGCAATTGTGGAAGGAAGCGATGGGAGAGCTTGCCCGGCAACTGAATGTGACGCTCCCATGAAGATGATCCCTGCTTCGACATACCGGATTCAGCTCAACCCCGCTTTCGGGTTTGCCGAGGCTCGGAGGATCATTCCCTACCTTTCGAAGCTCGGCATATCTTGCTTGTATGCCTCCCCGATCTTCAAGGCCAAGCGGGGCAGCACCCACGGCTACGATGTGGTCGATCCGACGCGGGCCACGACGGAGCTCGGGTCGCCACAAGAGCTTGAAGCGCTTTTCATTGAAGTCAGGGTCCATGGAATGGGGTGGCTTCAAGACATCGTTCCCAACCACATGGCCTTTGACGCCGAGAACCAAATGCTCATCGACGTCCTCGAAAACGGTCCGAATTCCAAATACTATCCCTTCTTCGATGTCGAATGGGACCACCCGTACGAGGGAATCCGAGGACGACTGCTCGCCCCATTCCTGGGAGATTTTTATGGCGAATCCATCGAAGACGGCAGCATCCGATTGATGTATGACGAGGACGGCTTCGCGGCCACCTATTACGACAAGCGCTTCCCCATCAAGATCGAGTCCTATGCGGATCTCCTGACCCACAGGCTCGATGCACTCCGACAGCAAATGTCCCCCACCGATCCGGACCTCATCAAGCTTCACGGCATCCTGGGCGTTCTATACATCCTGAAGACGATGCCGCCCGGGATGGTCTCCGACGATCGGTACAGCCAAATTCGCTTCATAAAGGTCATGCTCTGGGAGCTCTACGATCAAAACGAGCTGGTTCGACAGCATGTCGATGACACGCTCGCGGTTCTCAACGACCGCCCCAACCGTACGGCCAGCATTGAATGGGTTGACAGCCTCCTCGGCGATCAGTTCTTTCGGCTTTCATACTGGAAAGTCGCTGTCGAAGAGATCAACTACAGACGGTTTTTCAACATCAATGATCTGATTTCCCTGAGGGTGGAAGAGCGAAGCGTTTTCGAAGCCACTCATTCCCTGATCTTTCAATGGATCCGTGAAGGAAAGATCAGTGGCATCCGGATCGATCATATCGACGGCCTCTACAACCCCACGCAATATCTGGAGAGACTGGCAGAGCAGATCCCGGACACCTACACCGTGGTCGAGAAGATTCTGAGCAATGGAGAGCTCATCCCTGAATACTGGGCGGTTGACGGCACGACGGGGTATGATTTCATGAACGCTGTCAACGGTTTGCTCTGCAAAGGCGAAAATGAAAAGGCCTTGAGCCGCGTGTACTCGCGATTCACCGGGATGGACGCGCCGTTCGACCAGGTGGTTTATGAGAATAAGCGCTTCATTGCCCTGAGACGCATGGCTGGAGACATCGAAAACCTGGCTCATCTGGTCAAACAGCTCGCGGGCCGGTATCGACGGGGAAGCGACTTGACCCTCCTGGGCCTCAAGCGTGCGATCCTCGAGACTCTCTCCCTCCTTTCCGTCTACCGGACATACATCAATCCTGATTCCTATCGCAGCCAGGACCGCAGCATTGTCAAGGAAGCCATTGACAAGGCAAGGAGGCAGAATCCGGAGTGGGCGCACGAACTGGCCTTCATCGACGACCTGCACAACCCCGAATTCCATGACAGCCTGCGGCCGGAAGACAGAGCGGGATGGCTCCATGCGGTCATGCGCTTCCAGCAGCTCACCGGCCCGCTCATGGCCAAGGGGTTCGAAGACACCGCCCTCTACG
>CALBZH010000596.1 GCA_937889795.1 uncultured Syntrophobacteraceae bacterium
TCAAACAATGCTTCAACCCGGCCATCGACAAGGTTTCTCACCCAGCCCGCAACCCCCGCTTCGATGGCCGCATCCCGCGTATACGCCCGGAAATAGACCCCTTGCACGCGTCCTTTGATCACCACTCGAACCCGCTTCTTATCCATTTCAGCCTCGTTCAACCGTGTCCAATCCGTTGCTCCGGCCAAGGCTCGACTCGTCTATTCCCTCAGTGTTTGCAGGAACTGAGCCTCATCGAGAACACCCACATCCAATTTTTTCGCTTTTTCCAGTTTGGATCCGGCATCCGCCCCCGCCACAACCACATCCGTATTCCGACTCACACTCGAAGTCACACGGGCCCCCAAGGCAGACACCGCGGCAGAAGCCTCCTGGCGAGTCATGGAAGCGAGTGTTCCGGTGAAGACGACCGTCTTCCCGAGCCAGAAGCCACCTTGTAGCGGCGAGGACGGCGCGGGAGCCTCCAGCTCGATCCCCATTCGGAGAAGGTCATCGATGAGCGCCTGGTTGGCAGCATTATGGAAATATTTGGCAACCCCTTGCGCGACCACCTCACCGATGCCTGGAATCCGCGTCAACTCTTCAACGGTCGCAGTGCGAAGTCGATCGAGAGAGCCCAGCTCGTCCGCCAGGACTTGAGCCAGGTGACTGCCCACGTGCTGGATCCCCAAGGCCATGATGAAGCTCGCGAGGGCTGCTTTCCTGCTCTGCGCGATAGCTGTCACCAGATTCTGAGCGGATTTCTCGGCAAATCCGGGCAATCCGGCAAGATCCCGAATTTGAAGGTGATACAGGTCGGCAACGGATTTGACCAACCCTTCGTCAACCAGCAGAGAGACGATCTTTCTTCCCAACCCCTCGATCTTCATTGCATCCCGGCTGGCAAAATGCCAGATGGAGGCCTTGATCTGGGCGGGACAGTTCAGGTTGAGGCAGCGATGCACGCTTTCATCCTGCAGTCTAACAACCTCCTCGCCGCAGGAGGGACAAGAGCTGGGCATCCTAAAGGCCCTCTCGCCGCCCGTCCGGTGTGAAAGAACCGCTTCCAGCACTTCCGGAATCACTTCCCCAGCCCGTCGGATCTGGACCAAGTCTCCGATCCGTATGTCTTTCCGGTCGATTTCGTCCTGGTTGTGCAGGGTAGCCCGCTGCACGACGACGCCCCCGACGGGCACCGGCTCAAGCACCGCCACTGGCGTCAAGACGCCGGTGCGCCCGACCTGTACCTTGATGTCGAGAAGATGAGTCTGAGCGACGATCGGCGCAAACTTGTAGGCAATCGCCCAGCGTGGACTTCGGGATTTTTCTCCGAGGCTCCGCTGCCAGTCCACTCGATCCACCTTGATGACCACGCCGTCAGCGTCGTACGGCAGCTGGTAACGGACGGCGGCCAGTTCTTCGTACTGGGCCATCGCTTCTCGAATCCCCGAGCAACGCCTCGAAAGGGGATTGATGGGAAGGCCCCAATGCCGAAGCGTTTCCAAGAGATCCCACTGGGTTTCGAAGACGGACCCGTCCACCTCGCCCGTTCCATAGAAGAAGGCCCGGAGCGGCCGTGAGGCCGTAATGGAAGAGTCCTGCTGGCGCAGGGACCCGGCAGCGGCATTGCGCGGATTGGCGAACACGGGCTCACCGTCGCGATCACGCGTTTCATTGAGAAGATCGAAGTCTTTGCGATCCATGTAGACTTCGCCGCGCACGGCGAGAAGCCTTGGAGGAGCGGGACCCCCTGTCGGGGTCATGAGCTTCAGAGGGATTGCTCGAATGGTCTTCACATTGGGAGTAACATCCTCACCCGTCGTCCCGTCGCCCCGTGTCCCCGCCTTCATGAGCAGGCCATTTTCATAGATGATCTCGATGGCCAGTCCGTCCATTTTCGGCTCGGCCACGTAGAGGGGATCACTGGACATCCCCAGCAGCTTCTTCACCCTCTTGTCAAAATCCAGGACATCTCCCTCCGTCATGGCGTTTTCAAGGCTGAGCATGGGAATCGCGTGCAGAAACGGGGGAAACTTTTCGACCGGCGCAAAACCGACTCGCTGAGTCGGGGAGTCTGGCGTGACTAGGTCCGGGTGCGCCGCCTCGATCTCCTGGAGCTCCCGGAGAAGAACGTCGTATTCAGCATCCGATATCTCGGGCTGGTCCAAAGCGTAATACAGATAATCATGGTGACGGATCTGAGTCCTAAGGGACTCCAGTCTCTGGATGATCGGCTGCTTAGAATGCGGTGTCTTGTCCACTGCTCATCCCTTATCCTGCGGAATCGACGATGCCGCATGAAGAACTCTCTCGGCCACAATACGCCGGGTCCTCTGAAACCGGGGATCTTTGAAGCCATGAACCCACTTGAGGCTAAAAAGCTCATCGGAAACCACAAGCACCAACGCCAGTCGAATAGAACGGTAGAGCGCAACGGTCAGCAAGGCAGAGGTTTCCATGTCCACCCCGAGCACCCCCTCTTTCTGAAATCCCATCACCTTGCCCTGCGTCTCCCTGTACGGAGCGTCAATACTCCAGACACGCCCCTCATGAAGCCTGTAGTCTTCCGATTCCAGCATAGGCTTCAACAGCGACAGGATGGCTTCAGCGGGACCCGGCCGGTCCACATCCACGGGATAGTGGCAGGACGTACCTTCCTCGGAGACCGCACTGGTGGGCAAAACAACATCCCCGACGCGGACTGACGGATGGATCGAACCGCACCAGCCGAGAGCCAAGACATCGGTCACCCCAAGGGCAATCATCTTCTCGAGAGCCAGTACCGCCTGGGGGGCGCCCAGCATTGGTCCGGCCAAAGCCACCGTGCACCCATCGAAGGAACCGATGCGCACATCCGCCAGGAACAGCCGATGCGTGATTCCGGGTGGCTCTGGAAACAAATCCCTCAACTGTTGGAGATCCTGGGGCGTGAAGACCATGATCCCCACGCTGGGCAACGGCGTCTCCCTCTTGCCTCGGCGCGGCTGGATCAAAGCTTCATCAACGTGATCCTTCGGAGTCACTGACTGGACATGTGAGCTAGAGCTCGCTTTCGTATTCATGATATGATCTTTCGAGATTGATAGCGGCACCAGGATGAGAGACGATTATAGCCAGCCCTTGTTGAGGCGCAAGGTTTTTGCCGTGTGGTCCTTCACAGGGATCGGTTTGAATCTGCCTTTGCCTTCCGTCGAAATCCGGGTCACACAGGCGGTTTGGGCGCTGGCAGGGGCTTGATCAGGAAACGCGACGTGAACCCCCCATGCTCCGCATGAGACACCCGGACGGTAGTCAGACCCGTGTTTGCCGAGATCATTCTTTTCAGCGCCATTCGTAAGACCCTGCACTATTCCATCCCACCAGAGCTCGAAGGCCACATCGCCTGCGGGTGTCGAGTCATGGTCCCGGTGGGGCATCGCATGCAGGCCGGGCTCGTCGCATGGGTCTCGAAGGTCCATGAAGACCCGCCCTCCGACGTTACTTTGCGACCGATCGCCGCCCTTGTAGACAAGAACCCCATCATGCCAGCGGAGCTGATCGAGCTCTGTCGCTGGATCGCCGGTTATTACTTCTTTCCATTGGGAGAGGTGATTGCAACCGCTCTGCCCTCCTCGCTGTTGGAACAGCCCCGCGCTCGATTTCACGTGACTCCCCACGGCCGTGCCGTCCTTGAGAGGCCGGACCCGCCCGATTTGCTGCAGCGCCTCGCAGCGGCACCGGGTCTTGACGAAACACAGCTCCAAGAGCAAGCGCACTCCACAAAGGGAATTCGGAGAAAGCTCAGGTCCCTCGAGCGAGACGGGCTCATCGAAGCCTCTTACAGTTATGATCCGGAGCCCGTCCGTCCCAAGCTCGTCCGCGTCCTGCGGCTCAAGGGGTGGCCCACGGCACCACTCCTGCAGCGAAGCGAGGCCCTACGCCAGATCGTCGAGACGTTGGAGAACAGCAGCGAGCCCGTTCCTCTCTCC
>CALBZH010000597.1 GCA_937889795.1 uncultured Syntrophobacteraceae bacterium
AGTAGCTTATGATGTAGTCGAGCGAATTGTCGAAGAGGATCGCGATGCGGTCGCCGGGTTGTGTGCCTCGGTCCAGGAGATAGCGGGCGAGGTTGTTGGCCTTGGTGTTGATGGCGGAGTAGGTGGTGCGGACGCCGTCGTGGATTACGGCGACTTTGTCGGGGTAATCGGCGGCCGACTGCTCAAGGAAGTGGTGGATTAGGGTGTGGGATCTCAAAAGACTTTACTCACCGCGAGAGAAGACAGAAGGAGAAAACTCTTATTCACCGCAAAGGCGCAAAGGGCGCAAAGAGAAATCAAAAACTGAAGAGCTGGCTCACCGCAGAGGGCGCGGAGGGCGCAGAGGAAAAAATATGAATGAGAGTGGCCTCTCTGCAAAGAATAAGAATTGGGTGCCTTGGGGCAGCGATTAGGCATCGAAGTCGAACAGTTCCGAACGATAATAGGCCAGGATTGGCTCGATGATACGTTGCGCGCATTCGATGGCTTCTCGGGCTGGTTTCTCACCGTAGAAGGTGTGAGGAAATCCGCCGGGGAGACCATTGGGGTAGCGGGCCGGGATGTAATGCAGGTCGAGCATTCTGGCATCGTCCAGGAGAGCTGGTGGAGCTTGTATCAGTGGGCCGGCTTCTGAGAGCAGCTGGACCGTCGAGTGAGTCATGAGCTTGGTTCTGCTGGCTCCAGCATAGTAGAGGACCGATTTCAACGCCTTCTCAGCGCTTTGTTGGGCTAAGAAGCAGACGGTGTTGAAGAAACCGCCTTCCAGGTTCCACTCGGCAGCCTTGAGGTCGAACATCGCCTGTGAGATCCACCTTCGAGCCTCGTCCTTGCGGGCAAGCTCAGCCATGAAGAAGGATCCCTTCGTCAAAGACCGTCTCGATGAAGGCGTTGCCTCGCTCCTTCATGGACTGAATCTCGGAGGGCGTGTAGACAAGTATGTCGATGGCGGTTCTGAAATCCAGGATCTGCATGACCTTGTGAATTCTGGTGAAAAAATCGTCTTGTGTCTCCTTGATGACCACGAGGTCGATGTCGCTGAGCTCGTCGCTTTCATTGCGCGCGTAGGAACCGAAGAGGATCACCTTGTCAGGTTCGTAGGGCGACAAGCGAGATAGAATGTCGTTGGCTACGCGACGGCGTTCGGGGGACAAGGTTTGATTGTGCATCAAAGATAGATCTTATTCACCGCGGGGGGCGCTGAGGGCGCAGAGAGAATTATCCGCTAATGCAAACATCTGCCCAAAGGTCGTCGAGAGGGAATTCGAGCTCGGGGAAGGGCTCTGCCCGGACATTGTCGTTGTCTGCGAAGCCGGCGAGCTTTGCCCATTCTCCGGATTTCAGCATGAAGACCTCAAGGGTCCTGTCCCGCGGGTCGATCAGCCAGAAGTATTGGACTGAATGGCTAGCGTAGATGCGCATCTTGGTGATTCTGTCATGGCGAGCTGTGCTTGGCGACACGATCTCACAGATCCAATCGGGTAGAATTGAAAACCAGTTGTCCTTGGGCCATCCGGGAAATCGCTCTTTTCGCCAGCCGGCGAGGTCGGGGACCAGGATGTCCTCATGGAATTTGACTTCAGGTTCATAGAGGATGATCCATCCGCCGGGACCGCCACGCCCGAACCGATACGGGGGACCGATTGCGGCGCTCACTGCGAAAGCGGCTTTGGAGTGCTCACCGGAGGGTCTGGGAGTGACGATCAGGTCACCATCGATGATCTCTCCGATCGTATTTTCCGGGATGTTGGAGAGGTCTTGGTAGGTGGCTCTTATGGGGGCGGACTCTGACATGCTGTGATTCTCGAAAGACTTTATTCACCGCAAAGACGCAAAGAGCACAAAGAAAACGTGGAAGAACTTAAAAAGCTGTCTCACCGCGGAGGGCGCGGAGAACGCAGAGGAAGGCCCAGAAAGCATGGGAAGACTAACAGGGAAGGCCCAATTTTGTCTTGGCGTAGGCTACCTGGGCTCCGTTTTGGTCGGTGTAGATTTTTTCGATGCCTTCGTCGCGCGTCATGACGCCCTGGCGGACCATGTTGGCGATTTCCCAGACGTAGGGGTGGAAGTGGTGCCGTTCCAGGTGGCAGTGGTTGGCGAACGCGTTGAGGAGGCAGTTGCTTGAATTTGTGTCGGTGTCGGTTGGGGGCTTCCAGCCGATGCGAGCAAGGTCGGCGATGATCTTTGCCTCGTCGTAGTCGAAGAAGGCGAGGGGGTGGATGTTGTGGGGAAAAAGATGCTTGCGCGACTCGTAGTAGGGGTCGGGGATAAAGTAGCGGCTGAGGGGAGCGGTGAGGGATTTAGGTAACGCGTCGAGTAGGACCCGCTGGCTCTGCCGTGTTAGGGATGGGGATGTTTTCATGATGGCCGACT
>CALBZH010000598.1 GCA_937889795.1 uncultured Syntrophobacteraceae bacterium
CTTCATCAGCCACAAACCCGGAAGCGACGGACCTTCGATTCAGGATTACCTTGGCAACATGGCGAAGAAGACGGAGCTTCTGCTCGGAATGCGGATCAACCTCCATCGTTCGACCGAAGCCGAAAAGAGCGCCGTCATGGCGGACACGGATGAGTCCTCTCAACAGTTTGCCGATTACTCCCGGCAATCGGCGGACTTCGTCGAGCGCGACCGTCGTGAGCTCGAAACCCTGATCACACAAGATCACACCGACCAGGAGATGAGCCTGTTCAAAGAATTCACGGGCTGCTGGGAGGAGCTGCGCAAGATCGACGAGGTCATTCTTCAGTTCGCGGTGCAGAACACAAATCTGAAGGCTGCGACTCTTTCGTTCACCGAAGGGCGGAAAGCCATGGACCGCTTTGAGCACAGCCTGAAAGCGCTGATCTACCAGAGTGCCTCCAGCGATCAATGCGGCTTCATTGCCCCCCTTGCTTCCGATGCCATGGCAGCGGGACTCAGAATCCATAACCTGCAGGCTCCGCACATTGTCGAGCCCCGCGACGCCAAAATGGACGAGATGGAATCCGAAATGAAAGACGCCACGGAGATCATCGACTCCTGCCTGGAGACCCTTTCCCACGCGGTCTCGGCAACAGATCGTGCCTTGGTCGATGCAGCCAAAGCCGCCTACAAGGACTTCGCAGCGGTCAACACCAAGGTGGTGAGGCTGTCTCGCCAGAACAGCAACGTGAAATCCTTCGAGCTCTCTTTGGGCAACAAGCGCAGGGTGGTCGCCCATTGCGACGAAACCCTGGAAAGGCTCCAGGTCGCGGTGCGAAGCAGGGAATTCAAGGCTACACGATGAAGGTGGAAGTTCCCGTGATAAAGCGCTCGACCGACAGATCGTCGGATCAAGACCATGCCTCCCCCCTCCCTAATGCAAATCCCCCTATCGTTTTTCAGCAAAATTAAGAAATACTAATGATCTCATGCCAACTTAATTTATTCTGAATATAATGGAGACGCGTATTGTCTTTTGGACCCTGCTGCATGCCCTGCGAACGCATCGCTGCACAGGAGCTTAATCCGGCCGAGGCTAACGGCCTGCATCGCCTCAGGGAGCTCGATAGTGAAGCTCACCGTTCCTCTGAACAGCCTCCAGCTCAAACTGATGCTGTTCTTTTTCATCCTCGAGCTGGTGCCGCTCTTCGGGGTGGGCATGCTTTCCATACGCACGGCGGAAGAGCTCATCTTGAGCATGGTCACCAATCAGATCGAGCACATCGCCATGGACAAAGCGACCTTGCTCGAGCGATGGATTTCCGAGCGAAAGGCCGACCTGGAGGTGATTGCAGGCTCGTCGATCCTGACCTCCCTGGATCCGGAGCCGATCGCACGTTACCTGGAGCTGGTCAGGAGCAAATACAATGTCTACGGGCAGATCTCGGTCATGACCCGAGAGGGCATTCCCATCTATCCCCAAGGGGAGCCCGCCCGGAAGCTGGATGCGCGCGCGAGGCTCAACTTGCCGGAAGTTGGCCGGCTCATCCTCTCCGACATCCATTTGAGCCCCGATCGAAGGGAATCCTTCTTTCAGATATCGGCACCACTGGTCGGAAGCTCGGGTGACCTGGAGGGTGTCGTGTGTGCCTCCGTCGGAACCGGAGCCATTCTTTCGGCCGTCCTGCGAGTTTCCCTGGGAGAAACCGGAGAATGCTACCTCGTGAACCGCGACGGGACCTTTCTTGCCCACAAGGAGCCCGCGAGAATACTGACCGAGAACATCGCGCAGTCGGAGAGCTTCAAGAACGTCTTCGGTGGCTCGAAGCGCAGAATCAGCTACATCGACTACAGGGGCATCGAGGTCATCGGAGCCTCGACGATGGTCGCCGGGACGGATTGGGCCCTGGTGGTCGAGCAGGACAAGGAGGAGGCCTTTCACCCCGTGACCGAGCTCCGGCAGTCGATCTCGCTCATGATCTGTCTGTCCCTTCTCGGTGCCCTCCTTTCCGCCTGGCTGCTCTCACGCTACGTGGCCACTCCCATCCGACGACTGAGTGAGGCGGCCAATTCCCTGGCCCGGGGAGCGTTTGGACAGGTGCGTTTGGAGCCGGAGCACCGCAGGGACGAGGTGGGACTGCTGTACGATGCATTTGGCGAAATGGCCCGGCAGCTTCAAGAGCGGGAGCAACGGCTCGAGGAGAAGGTCATCCGGAGAGAAGCGGAGCTCATGGAAACGGATGTCCGGCTCAAACAAACGGAGGAGGCCGCGGCCCGGTCCCAGCAGCTGGCCGCCCTCGGCCAGCTTGCCGCCGGCGTCGCCCACGAGATCAGGACTCCGTTGACGTCCCTCAAAATGTTCCTCCAGTCCATTGAAAGCGAAATGGCTTTGCCCTCCGAATATGATGAGGATTTCCACGTTGCGATGAATCAGATCCGGCGCATGGAATCCACGATCAACCGGTTCCTCGATTTTGCGCGCCCCCAAGCCCCTGTGTTTTCGGAAGTGGACGTGCGGGACGTTGTGGAGGATGCCCTCCTGGTAGCGCGGCCCAGAGCAAGACAACAGGAGACCTTCATCGGGACGAGCATCGACGATGCGCTGCCGCGCATCTGGGGGGCGTCCGCGCTGTGGGGAGGATTCCTCGCGGCGAGCGCGTTTTCCATCGCACTCACCCTTCTGTACACAAAATGGTACGCGAAGCGGAAAGGGCTTTCTGGCGTCCTGCTGCTCCAGGGCGATGACGGCGCATCCATCGACATCACGATACAGTCCAATCCGAAGGAAGCGGCCGCGCTGTCCGAAAGTGTGGCCCGCTTTTTGCGCGATAACGGGGCGGGTGGCCGCGATGAGACGATGGTGTCATTGGCGGTGGAGGAGCTTGCGATGAGCATCATCACATACGGCATGGGGGACCTGTCCGCAAGTCCCATCGATGTCTTCCTCAAAAGGAAGGGATCGTCGATCATCATATCCATGCGCTACGGCGGAAAAGTGATGAACCCCCTTGCGTACACGCGGGAAATGCAAAAGGACGAATTTGGAATCGACAGTCTGACCGCGCTTCAGCTTGTCGCCAGCAGGATCGAATACTCCAACGCGATGGGCTTTAACACCCTCACCATTGAGCGCCCCATTTCCGGGATAAGCGAAAGCAACCCGGAGAACATGTCCTCCGGGTTGCCGGTCGGCGCATCCTGAGCCCGCGCCCGGGGCCGATGTATTTTGTTGACTGCGGGTGATCCTGCCGCCTCCGGGCGGGAGCGTTGGTTTTACGCGTACGTCTCCGCCAGAAGGCACTTCGCCATCAGGGCCTCTCGCGCGGTTTGCAGGGAAGACTCAAGGTCCCACCGCACAATCCGCATGGACAGCACCGCGTCAAACCCGTCGGCATGGACGGTACACGGA
>CALBZH010000599.1 GCA_937889795.1 uncultured Syntrophobacteraceae bacterium
CGCTCACTCCGATCAGCACCAGCCAGTACTGCAGGTCGGCCAGAAAGCGGCTGTAGAGGGGCCGGCCGGAGATTCGCGGCAGGATGTAGTAAAGTCCCCCGAGGGCGATCATGCCGGCAAAGCCCAGCACCCCGATGTGGGCGTGTCCCACCACCCAGTTGTTGAAATGCGTGACGCGCTGTACCTGTGGCAAGGCCATCATGGATCCTTGGATGCTCACGAAAAAGTACATGATGGTGCCGGTGAGCACGAACTTGCCCGCGATGTCGGCGTGAATCTCGCCCAGTTTGTCCTTGGCGGTGTACCAGATGTTGATGAGAAACACCATGACGGGGATCACCATGGCCACGCTGTCCACGATGGCGATCACCTTCAGCCAGGTGGGCACCGGAACCTGCAACAGGTGATGCGTGCCGATGTGGGTGTAGACCACCAGGAGGCTCCAGAAGCCGAGCAGGCTTAACGTGTGGCTGTAGAGCGGGCTGCGTGTCACCTTCGGGATGACGTAGTAGGCCACTCCCAGGGAAAGGGGGGTGAGCAGGAGCCCGAAAATGTTGTGTCCGTAAAACCACAGGATGATCGCGTCGGGAATCCCCACCAGGGCTCCCGTGTTCGGCTTCCAGATGACGTTGCCGATGCAGTACGTCGTGCCCGTCATGACCACGGCCGCGCAGGCATACCAGATGGAAACGTAAAGGATAGGCTCCCTTCTCCGACGAACGGTCAGGATCAGGTTCCAAAACAACAGGGCGAAGGCCAGAACGACCAGGACATCGACGGGCCAGATCAGCTCGGCATATTCCCTGGCCTGGGTGAATCCGGCCGATAAGGTGGCCGCCCCCGAAAGCACGGCGGCATTCCAAACCAGCACCGTGAGCAATCCCAGCTTCTCGCTGTAAAGGGGCGTTCGCAGCATTTTCGGGATGTAATAGTGTGCCGCGGCCAGGAGCCCGGGGGTCACGAATCCGAACAGGACCAGGTTCACGTGAATGGGCCGGATCCGCCCGAACTGCAGAAACCCGATGTTGGCCATGAAATCGGGGGCGATGAGATACCCCGCCGCGAGCACCCCCACGGTCGTTGCCACCGCGAACCAAGCCGCCGAGGTGATGCAAAACGCCTTCGCGGTGAGATACCTGTCCTCTGCTTCGACCCTGTTGGGTGCCATGGATCCGTTCCCTTGTCGGCTAATTGTGGCAGGAGAGCCAGCAATCGATGTTGGCTTTGCGCTCTCGATGGCATTCGATGCAAAAGTGCATGTAAAAATACTTGCCGCGGATGCGGTCCATTGTCTCCACCTGACCGTGGCATTCCTTGCACGCCAGCTCCTTTTTGATATGGCGCTGATGATTGAACACCACGTGCTCGGCCAGGTAGTTGGCCTTCTTCCAGGGCGTGGGCGTCCGGGTGTCGAAGTAGTGGTGCTCTTTAAGAATCTCCGGATGGCCGGCGATGATGACCTTGTGGCAGTACAGGCATTTCTCCACAGGGGGCAGCCCTGGATCGAGCGATTGACCGACATAGGGATGGCAGAGCTCGCACTGAATGTTCTTGACGCCTGCATGGACTCGATGGCTGAACGGGATCGGCTGGGCCGCCCCGATTTCCGTCCCTGGGGTCCGGTAGAAGAGGTAGAGAAAGGCTGCAACCGCTGCCGCGCACAGGAGACTGAGACCAATCGGTCCTGCGTTCGCACGCAGAAAGGTCCAGTACCGCCGCATCAGGATCAGGCCACTCGCGGCCAGGACAGTCAACGTGAGGAGGGTGGCGAGAACGTCCATCAGGCGGTCTCCCTCCTTTCGACTCGAGTCAGCTCGGGGAATTCCTTCAGGAAGAAGGAGACCGCCATCAGCATGAGGCCCAGAAACCCCAGGCTGATCAAGACATCGCTGGCTCCGAGCGGAAGCGCATGGGCCGAATGGGTCAGGGGAGAGCCGAGAAGGAGCAAGTGCTCAAGCCAGATCCCCGCCAGGACCAGCGAGCAAAGCCCGATCATCGAGCGCGGCATGGTCTTGACCCGTTTGTTCAGGAGGACGAAAAAAGGAACGAGAAAACACACGGTCAGGATGATCCAGGCGAGCCCCTTCCACGGGACCATCATGGTCCGCTCGATGACATACGCGGTTTCTTCGGGGATGTTCCCATACCAGATGACGACCAGCTGCACGTAGAAAAAATCCGCCCACACCAAGCTGAAGGCGAAGAAAAGCTTCCCGACGTCATGCAGTTGCGACTCCGCCAACGAGAAGCCGCTATCGGGGCGAAGGTGCAGCACCGCAGCGACGATGATGAGTCCGCCCAGCCCGATGTAGAAGGCTTTCACGAACGTGTACGGACCGAACAGGGTCGACACCCAGTGCGGGTCGGCGGCCATGACCAGGTCCATGCCGATGAGGGAGAGGACCACGGCGAAGGCCGCGATATAAGCGATGCCGATCGCCCGCATGCGGCCCGTGACCCGATCCCGGTCAAGCTCCCGGTCACCGCGCAGCCGGCGGACGGCTGACCGCAGGAATCCTTCTGCGCGGTTCGGCTCCAGCTTCAAGAGCAACCCGTGATACACGTACGCCATACCCAGGAGATAAAGAATGAGCAGGCCAACGGTGTCACGCGCGAACAGAAACGGGACGTTGAGCCACGCTTCCTTGCCGTGCAGATGGTGGTCATGGAGCCACGGAAAGATATGGGTGCTGCCGAGGAAAAGCAGGAGAAACAGCACGAAGGAAATGGGGAAGAAAGCCACAAACGCTTGGGAAACTCCCTCCAAGGGACCGCTCCAGCGTGCTCGAACCGTGGTCATGATGGCGGAAAAGAGGAGTCCTCCCTGGGCAACGGCCGACCAGAACAGGAAATTGATCAGGTAGGCAAGCCAAGCGCGCCCGGCGCTCTCCCCAACCGCTCCGTACAGGAACATGGCGAGTCCGACCAGTGACAGGGCCGCATACAAGGTCCAGCGGGACTTTTTCCTTTCCATCACGCTCATCGTCGGAACATCTCTGTCGTTGGCATCAAGGCAGCCTCTCGAAGCTTCGGACCTCACCGCCCTTTTCCTCGAAGAAGGCGGCCAAACGCTCCTGATCCTCGGACGCGCAGGAAGCCAGTACCCCGTAATGCTCGCCCGAGCAACGCTCGTCGTACCGCTCCAGATTCTCCCGCCGCGGAAGGCGAGACTGATGCAGAAAACCGATCAGGTTGCCAAAGATGGCAAACAGGATGGTGAATTCAAACCCCACAATGACAAAGGGCACCAGGGCCACGACGGGCTTTCCGCCGACGATCAGCCCCCAGCGTGTCGCCGTGAAAATGGCCAGTCCAAACCCGCTGAAAAACCCGATGATTCCTCCCCCCAGAGTGAACCAGCCGACCTTGCTCTTCTTGACTTGCATGGCTTCAGCCAGTGCGCTGCTCGGGATCGGACTGTGCACCCGGACCACGGGCCAGGGTGAGCCGGGCTGTTTCAAAGCCGTGACGGCTTCCGCGGCCTGGCGTTCTTCTCTGAAAAGCCCCATCACATGGGTCTCAGTGGCCATCGCCCTCCCCCTGAGCCAGCGTCTCCTTCATCTCCGTCATGGAAACCGAAGGCAAGTGCTTGCAAAACAGGACGAACAGAAAGAAGAAAAGGCAAAAACTCCCCACCATGATCCCAAGCTCGACCCAGGTTGGCCCGTAGAGCCCCCAGGCGTTGGGCAGGAAGTCGTGGGCAACCCCGCCGATGATGATCACGAATCGCTCATACCACATGCCGATGTTGACAACGATGGAGATGCCGAAAAGCCACTTGAGGGAGGTGCGGATTCTCCTGAAGGCGAAAAGCAGCGGCGTGAGGACATTGCAGGTGACCATGATCCAGAAGCCGTACGCGTAGTCCCCCGTCAGCCGCCAGCGGAAGGTTTCGATCTCCACGGCGCTGCGGCTGTACCAGGCGATGAAAAGCTCCGTCCCGTACGCGAAAGATCGGAAGAGCACACGTCTGAACTCCAGTCACGAGTGGATATCTCG
>CALBZH010000600.1 GCA_937889795.1 uncultured Syntrophobacteraceae bacterium
CCTGCTCCTGGAGAATCCTCAGAACCTTGGCCTGGGTCTTCAGGCTCATGTCCCCAATCTCGTCCAGAAAGAGGGTTCCCCCGTTGGCAAGGTCAAACTTCCCCTTCCGCCGTTCGTGGGCGCCAGTGAACGCGCCCTTCTCGTGCCCGAACAGCTCGCTCTCGATAAGCTCCTCGGGGATCGCGGCGCAGTTGACCTCGACCATGGGACGGTGGCCTCTGCGGCTCAGCCGGTGGATCATCCTGGCGGCCAGCTCCTTGCCTGTCCCGTTCTCCCCCGTGATGAGAACCGTTGCGTTGGTGGGGGCCGCCCGCTGGATTTGGGCGAGCAAGTCGACGATGACCGGGCTTTTTCCGGTCATGTGGACCTGTCCCGCCGCCTTTTGGCTCAGGAGGATGTTGTCTTCCTTGAGCCGGTAGAGCTCAAGGCCGTTTTGAATGGAGACGAGGATGCGCTCCAGGGACAGCGGCTTTTCCACGAAGTCGAAGGCTCCCAGCTTCGTCGCCCGGACCGCCGTCTCAATCGATCCGTGGCCGGAGATGAGAATGACCGGGATCTGAGCAAAGGAGCGCTTCAGCTCCTCGAGCACGGCGAGTCCGTCCATCCCCGGCAGCCACACATCCAGGAGGACGAGATCTGGCGGGTCGCGTCGCGCTTCTTCCAGTCCCTCTTCGCCAGTTTTGGCCAAGGCCACACGGTAACCCTCGTCGCTGAGGATTCCTTTCAAAGACTGGAGAATGGCGACTTCATCGTCGACGACAAGAATCTTAGGTTTCACGCGACCTCTTTTCGACCATCATCCGGGCAGCTCGATGATGATCACGGAGCCTTTGGGGGCGTTATCCCGGACACGGATGAATCCATTATGATCGGCAATGATGCTGGCGACAATGGCTAGTCCGAGCCCCGTGCCTTTCTCCTTGGTCGAGTAATACGGCTCGAACATGCGAAGCTTGTCATCCGAAGACAGACCGTGGCCGGTATCCGCACACTCCAACCGGGCGATTTTGAGGATCGGGTCGTAGAAAAGCCGAACCGTGACCGAGCCTTCGCCGCCGTCCAAGGCATGGATGGCGTTCTCGAACAGATTGATCATCACCTGCTTGAACTGCTCCCTGTCCAGCATGAGAGGCGGCAGCTCAGTGTGCTCTTCCAGGAGAAAGGAGATCTTCGGATAGTTGTGGCGATAGAGGGCCAGACTTTCCTCGATGATGACGGGGAGCTCCGTGGGAGCCGGCTGCGCCCGTGGCAGTCGTGCAAACCTGGAAAACTCGTTGACCAGGTGCTTCATGCTCTCCACTTGCTGAATGATGGTGTCGGTGCACTCGTTCAGGACGGACTGCTCGCCCTCATCATCCTGCAGAAGCTCGGCATACTTGCGCCTGAGACGCTGGGCGGAAAGCTGAATGGGGGTGAGGGGGTTCTTGATCTCATGGGCGATGCGCCGGGCGACCTCCCGCCAGGCCGCCATGCGCTGGGCCTTCTCGAGGTCCGTCAAATCATCGAGTACCACCACAACGCCGATGAACTGATCCTTGTCGTCCTGGAGGACCGAGACCTTGATGTAGAGGAACATCGGCCGATTCCCGATCATCACATGAAGCTGCTGTTCGAGATGCGGCTGTCTGGTCAGCCGGTAGCTCTTCATGAAGGATTTGACGATATCCAGCTGCTGTCCCTGGAGGAGGGTCGAATAATGGCGCCCCCTGGCTTCGTCCGCCTCGATTCCGAAAATGGCCTCGGCGGAGTGATTCAAGGTCATGATCGTCCCCGTTGAATCGACACTCACGACGCCGGCTGCAATGTTTTTCAGGACGATCTCCATGTACTGGCGACGGCTTTCGATCTCCATGTGGCTGCGCTGCAGCGCGTCATAGGCGCTCGCCAGCTTCTCGCGCCCCTCGCGCAGATCGCGCACCATCTTGTTGAACGAGACGATCAACATGCCGATTTCATCCGACCGGTCTGTGTCCAGCTCCACGTTCAGGTCGCCCATCGCGATGCTTTGGGTTGCGGAGACCAAGGCCTGGATGGGAACGGTCAGCCCCTTGGCCAGAAAGAACCCGAACCAGATCGCCGCGAAGATGACCAACAGGGTGACGATGGAAAACGTCACGAAATGGCTGATCTTGAGCGGCTTTTCGAGGAGCTTCATCTGGAGGTAGTCTTCGTAGCCGGAGGCAATCACCGTGAACTTTTCGGTGATGACCGACGGGAGCACTCGAATGACAACCACATCTCCCTCCCCAGACTCCGGGGGAGAGGACGACGGCTTGAAGGCGGTCCGTGTCAACAACCCTTCCTGTTTGTTGGCGAAGCTGAACTGCACGATCGGTGACGCCTGGCTTTCACGGCTGATGAGCTTTCGGAGGCGTCGCGTCCCGATGGGAGGCATGTCCGCGCTGCGCCCCTGCATGAGCAGGGCGCCGCTGGGACTGAAGACCAGAATGGCGTCGAGCTGATACTGGTCGATCAGGTCCTGAGGAACGGCAATTGGCGCGCTTGAGCCGTCCCCGGACCATCCGGCGCTCGTGAGGAGCTCCTCCGTTACCAGACTGCAGCGATGTGTCAGCTCCTTCCCTTCCTCGACGATGTAGTCCTTGACGAGGGTGTTCGACTGGTCCAGGGACTGTTCGACTTTTTGGGTGAACCAGTGGTCCATGCTCGAAAAAATGAACTGGGTCGTCAGCCAGAAGAGCGGGACGGTTGGAATGAGTGTCAAACCGACGAATGCAATCACAAGACGGGTTCGAAGCTTGTGGCCAAGAATGTTTCGTTTGCGCTCGAAAATGAGCTTAACGATGTTGCGAAGGACCAAATATGTAAGAAGGAGCAGGAGGATGACGTTGAGGTTTATGAGGGCGAACAGGATATTTCCAAACATCGGAAAGTCGGATTCATATTTCGAATACCAGACTTCAACAAATACAAAATAGACGACCGCAATCGCTAAAGCGGCTATCCAATAGAGTTTGGCCCGCTTCTTTTTATCCGCAGGCGGGCCAGGACCTATTTTTCTTGGATTCCACATTTTAGAAGGTCACCTT
>CALBZH010000601.1 GCA_937889795.1 uncultured Syntrophobacteraceae bacterium
TCTGGGCCTCGCCCATCACGCCGGCGGCTACCCCCCGAAAATGCCGCAGTCTGGCGTTCGCACGCCGAATTCTCAGATCCTCGTTATCCACCTGTCGGCTGCTGCTCAGACACGCCATTCCAGGGTCCGATTGTTCCTTCATCTCCTCGAATCCTTGTGAATTTAGAAAATGTTCACACCGATGCCGTGCCTACCAAGGGCAACAACCATGCCTCCGAGATTCGCCCTCGTTCTCGTCAGCTTATCCATGGATTTGATTGGATGTTTTGAGTGAAAGTGGAAATCCGGGTCGGATGCGGGACGCGACCGACTGTTGCTCTCGCAGCAGCTGTTTGCGGGCATGGGTGGAGGCAAACCGGCAGCAAGTCTGGACTCCCGTGTGTGAGAGAGGGGGTGTTCAGGATCTGCACAGCATTGTGGCAAATTCAGCAGCGATAGCGGACAAGGGAGGAAAGAGCATATCAGGGGCTGGAGCGTGGCAGGCTGCTTTCATAAGCTGACTGGGACTGGGCGTAAAGGCGTTGGTTCGGACATGATCCAGCCCGGAGGGACGAGTTACATGTCCGTTACGAGGAAGAGCCGAGCAAGAAGCCGGATGTGCTGCAGCCCATCATCGAGGCTTCTTTCCGAGGGGACGTCACCCCGCTCCATGGTGCCCATGATCCGGAGCACAACCATGCTGTCGTCCTCAAGCACCACTTGAAGAAGATCCTCCGTGATTCGAAGTAGGAGGAGTCTGCTGCTGCAGGTGGCACCGACGGCAGAAGTCGGTTCAGAGCGATTTCAGATACTCGCTCAGGTCGTTCTTTTCCTGGTCGGTCAGCCCCAGCACAAGAAGTGCGTCGTAGTGGTTGATCACATCCAGCAGGGTCGCAAATCGGCCGTCGTGGAAGAAGCCTCCTTTGGTGTGCGTCCATAGGCCCTTGAGGGGCGAAGTCCGATAGGCTCCGTCGGGGGAGCGGTCCGCCTGAAACGCGTCGATCCCGATTTCTGCAGGGGCGTGCATGTTCCAGCCCGGCTCAGTGAACAGCGGGGGCACGTGGCATTTGGCACAGTCGGCTTTGCCCTTGAAGAGGACCTCTCCGCGTGCTGCCGCCGCAGGATCGAAGCTTCCCGCGGGAGGGGGCGGTGCGGTAAGGCTCAACTGATACTGCTGGAGGGCGGGCAGTTTCTGAGTCACCAGGTCCGGATCGTTTCGCACGTTTCCAAAGCCATTGGCCGCGCGATCGGGAACTGAATCCCGTCGTTCAACCGAGGATCGAAGAGGATTCCTTTGCCCCCCATTTCGAGGACGGCCACCAGCGCATTCCAATACGGCACGGAACCCCATCCGGTCGAAGTGTGCAGATTTACCCCCGCGAGTCCGAATGCCGGAGGAATCAAGGTCGCAGCGGGTCCCCCCGTCGGCGTGGCTGTCTTTCCATCCAGCTTCATCTGCGCATCGAACTTGCCGGGCCCCCAGGTTGCGAGGACGGCAAGGACAGCATTCCGGTCCACACCGAGCAAGGTCTGGAACGGCGTCAGATTGGGGGCGAGAGAGATGATGGCTCCGACGTTGAGGTCCCGGTTGGCCCAGCCGTCCAGGCGGAGACCGACGCTGGGAGCCAGGGAATCATCCACCGTCGAGTGGCAGAGTGCGCAGGTGATCCCCATGGAAACCAAGGTTCCCGCGGCATTGAAAATGCCCTTGACCCCGACCACCGCATTCGCCTGGAGGAGTTGGACCGTCACCGCCGGGTCGTACAGGGGGTCTGCTCACGAAACGGAAAAAATAGCACGCTAAGCTTCTTGCATCCGCTCCTGATTAGCCGGCTTGGGAGGGACTCCATAGTCCCGCCAAGTCGATTTCCACTTCTGCAAAAGGCACCGCGCGAACCTTGTCGTCCTCGACATAGCTTCCCAACAGGACCCATCTGCCGTTCTGTAGCTCGAAAACATCCAGGGTTTTCGCAAGCGGGTCCACCAACCAGAGGTGCGGTACTCCATGCTGAGCATAAACCGGCATCTTCTTGACCTTGTCCAGACGAGCGGTACTTGGCGATAGAATCTCACATACCCAGTCCGGCGGCACGGAAATCCAGTTGTGAGGCTCCTCGCCCGGATATCTATCGCGTTGCCATCCGGCCAAGTCGGGAACCAGAATGTTTTCAGCAAGTCCTATTTCCGGCTCAACAAGGATAATCCACCCACCAGGTCCGCCACGACCATAGCGATACGGCGGCCCTATCTCGATCAATATTGATGAGGCCGTTTCGGTATGTCGGCGCGAAGGCCGCGGAGTAACAAAGAGCTCACCATTGATGATCTCGCCGGTCATATTCTCCGGAACGTTATACAGATCCTCATATACCGCATGCTTTCGTGCTGCTTCAGACATGGGTTCTCTCCTATTTTGAGAGCACCTCAACGCGAGGATCCACTCTCTGGTGTGCTGGGTGCCATCGGTCCCGATGACGATCTTTGCTCCCTGCTCAACAAACGGGAAAGATCGCACGCTAAGGAGAGCAGAGCAGGCGAGTGTAAAACTCCCCTAAGCCGTTCTGGCAGACCTCAA
>CALBZH010000602.1 GCA_937889795.1 uncultured Syntrophobacteraceae bacterium
ACCGAGATCTACACTCTTTCCCTACACGACGCTCTTCCGATCTCGGCGGAGGGGGGTGCCAACGGAGCGCTCAAGCTGATTGCCGACCCGCAGACGGTGGCCATTATCGGGACCACCTGCTCTGGAGCGGCCGCCGCGGCATCGAAGGTCATGTCGGACGCTGGATTCACGATGATCTCCGGAAACAACAGTGCACCGTTTCTCACGGCAATCGCCGGCAAGCGGGCTCCAAACTGGCAGCCTGGGTATTTCAGGACGGCTCCCAACGAGGAGACGGCGGGCAAGGCGGCGGCCATGTACGCCTTCAGGACGCTCGGGCTGCGCAGGGCTGCCACCATCAACGACGGGGACATCTACACGAGGGGGCTGACCGAGGGATTCAGCCAGGCCTTCCAATCGCTTGGGGGGGAGATCGTGCTTGCCGCCTCCGTCAACAAAGGCGACCCGGAGATGCAGCCAGTTCTGACGGCTGTCCTGAATTCCAGGGCACAGTTCTTGTTCTTTCCTCTCTTCCAGCCAGAGGGAGGTCACCTGCTTCTTCAGGCCAGAAGAACCCCCGGCTTCGAACGAGTGATCCTCATGAGCGATGGTGCGCTTATCGAGAGCTCCTTCATCGAGGCCGTTCAAGAAGAAGGAACAGGCATGTATTTTGTAGGCCCAAAGAGCTCAACAGGTCCTGCAATCGACGACTTGGCACGCGAATACAGTGCCCGATACCGGTCCGCCCCCGCGGCGAGCTATTACCTGAGCGCGTACGACGCGGCCATGATGCTGTTTGAGGCCGTGGAAAAGTCGGCGATTCAGGAAAATGACGGGACGCTCCACATAGGGCGTCAGGCTTTGCGGGACACGCTGTACGGGATGAAGGATTTTGACGGGGTTACGGGGAGTCTAACCTGTGATGAGTTCGGTGACTGCTCCCTGCCCGTTTTCAACGTCCTCCGGTTGGACGCTCCAGAGGCCGGGGTCGCGGGACTCCAGGCCAATATCATGTATACCTATGCTCCTGGAAAACCTTGAGACATGTTTAGCCCCACGCAATCCATGCGCAGGATGAGCATCGCGACGCGATTTGCGCTCGGCGTTTCGCTCCTCTTGCTCCTCATTCTGACCGTTTCGATAACCGGCTATCTGTCAACCAAGCTGGTTCGGGATGCGCAAACTTCGATCCAAGCCAGTACGGACATTCAGCGCCTGGTACTCGAAATGGATCGCGACGTCGAGAAGGCGCGTCGTCTCCACGCCGATTTCCACCTGCAGTATCCTCGGATCGGGCTGGCCAAGGCACACGAGCTGTACGCTCAACCTTCGGCCAGACAGATTTCCCAGGCCATCAGCATCAGCAATACGCTGCAGCAGATGATGCAGCAGTCAAAGGTCGATACGCCGTTTGAAAGGAGCCAGATCGATCTCAACGTCTACCTGTCAACCGCCAAGCGGTTCGCTGATACATCCATCCAGTCGGTCGAGCTGGTGACCAAGCTGTCCTCTCCCGAAAACGGATTGGAGGCCAGGCTGGAGTCCCAGTTCTCCGAGCTGGCTTCCCAGGTCGCCAGGATCGACGCTTTAGTGCGATTGTGCTCGGAAATGCGGGCTTTTGCTCAGGATTACAGGATCAGTCGCAAGCGCCATTTGATGCAGTCGGCCTTCAACACGGCCTTTCTGCTGCGCCAGGAGTCTCTTCACAACCCGGCCATCGGGACCGCCGCCAAGGAGAGAATCGGAGCAGTGCTCGACCGGATCATGGCGACGGCACGGGAGATCCTGGACGTTGACGTGGCCATCAAGGCACGGTTCAACGATTTCGCCTTGCAGGCGGAGGTGGCCGACAAGGTTTCGGCGGCGCTCGTCATGGCGGCCAAGAAGGAAGTGGATCGTGCGCGGGCACGGATCGATCGCGCCCATCGGACCGCAATCATCATCATGGTCACGATCACCTTGGTGGGGCTCATCGCGGCTGTCAGCATCGCTCGAGCGCTGAACGGCAGCATCACGCAGCGGCTGGTGCGCTTGACTCGATCCGCGGGAGAGGTTCGGAAGGGCAATCTCGATGTGTTGGTCGAGGAAGAAGGTGAGGATGAGCTGGGCCAGCTTGCTCGCATGTTCAACGCCACGAATGCCCGGATCCGAGAGCTGGTGGGGCAGCTGGAGCAGAAAGTCGAAGAGCGCACGCAGGAGCTTGCGGCAAGCGAGCGGCGATTTCGTGAGCTCTTCGAGCATTCGACCAGTGGTGTCGCTGTCTTTGACAAGATTGACGGGGAGCGGGACTTTGTGCTTCGGGATGTCAACAGGGCTGTTGAGCGGATCGAAAATACCAGGCGTCGGGACCTGCTTGGAAGACGGGGCACGGAAGTGTTTCCGGGGATGCAGGAATCTGGGTTGTCGGAGGTGCTCTATCAGGTCTGGCAAACGGGGCAGTCTGCCCCCTATCCCGAGGATTTCTATTCAAACGGCAGGGTGAGCGGCTGGAGGGAGGGCTCGGTTTACAAGCTGCCGTCCGGCGAAGTGGTTGCGCTTTATAACGATCTGACGCTTCAGAAGGAGGCCGAGGCTGAAAGACGCGCCATGGAGGCCAAGCTGCAGCGTGCCCAGAAGATGGAGACCATCGGACTTCTTGCCGGCGGCGTGGCCCATGATCTGAACAATATCCTTTCCGGTATCATCGGCTATCCGGAGCTCTTGATGCTCCAGCTGCCGGAGGATAGCAGCCTCCGAGAGCCCATCCGGGCCATCCATGAGTCCGGGCAGAGGGCGGCGGCGGTGGTGGCGGACCTGCTCACCGTGGCCCGCGGCGTTGCTTGCGTCAAGGTTTCCGCTAATCTGAACGCGCTCGTAAGCGAATACCTGAGCTCCCCTGAAAACGAGAAGCTGCAATCGATCCACCGGCACATCCGCTGTGCCGTGGAATTCGATCCGTTGCTCCACCACATCGAATGCTCTCCCGTGCACATCAAGAAATGCATCATGAACCTGGTGAGCAACGCCATGGAGGCAATCGACGGGAACGGATCGATTGTCCTGTCCACCCGCAGTCGCACCGTGGACGGCAGGACGGCATGGGAAAACGGCATCAAGCCCGGCAGGTACTCCATCCTGACGGTGCAGGATGATGGCATGGGAATACCCGAGAAGGATTTGGAGCACATCTTCGAGCCCTTCTACACCAAGAAGGTCATGGGGCTCAGTGGCACGGGGCTGGGCCTGGCGGTCGTGTGGAATACGGTTGTCGACCATGGTGGCACCGTTCTCGTCGAGAGCACTACCAAGGGCACCCGCTTCGACCTTTACTTCCCGGCGAGCAGTCGTGCTGTGGCGGCGGAGAGAAAGGTGCTCGGCATTGAACGGTTGAGGGGTCGTGGACAGAAGATTCTGGTCGTCGATGACGAGCCCCAGCAGCGGGACGTCGCGGGTCAGATGCTGCAGTTGCTGGGTTACGAGATCGTCTGCCTCGAATCGGGAGAGAAGGCCGTGACCTACCTCAGAAATCACACAGTGGATCTGGTTGTGCTCGATATGCAGATGGATCCTGGCATGAACGGGCGGGAGACCTATGAGCGCATCCTTGAGGTGCATCCGGACCAGAGAGCCATCATCGCCACCGGGTATTCTGAAAGCGACGATGTCTATCAGGCGCAGAAGCTTGGCGCCAGAGCCCTGCTCCAGAAACCGTATTCAATCGAGAACCTGGGCCGTTGTGTGCAAGAGGAACTGGGAAAGGGGATCAGCATCCCTGGGACATCGGAATAGACCGATACCCTCCCCGAAGGCAGTCACTAAACGGCTGCGTCGCGCTGGTGCGGATGGGCGGCACGGTGCTGGGGAGCACACCCCGCCAGCCCCAGAATCATTCCATCCGGCAAAGGATCTCGCGCAGCAGGGTCTCAGAGAGCAAACGCTCTTCTCGTACGACGACGCCTCTCTTGCGATGCCTGACGGTGAGATAAGGCGGATCGATCGTCACAAGACAATCCTCTTCTGGCTCGGGCGGGTGCCTCTTTCGATACGCGGCCATGTTAATGAGCTTATCCACGGTTTCGTTTGTCTCCATGACACGGCTATCGAGTGAAACCTCCGATGACGTGATGTCCTGATTCCTCACAATGCTCCACGCACAAAGTGCGGCGGGCAGGTGGCCTTTCTCCCGAAAACAGTCTTCTTGTGAAGGAGGTCCGCCCGTCAGTCGACGCCTCGGATTCGGCGGATCATTTTTCTGGCCGCTTCAATTCGGATCCCGGTTTGTCACAGCTGAAGCCTTTCACGCACCAAGGCAGTCTTTCCTGCGCTCGTTCAAGGGCATTCCTCTCCACTTCCTCAAACCAGGTCAAGAAGCTTTCCATCAGCGATCTTCCGGTGTCAGTCAGGTGATAGCCCTCCCTCTTGCTGCCGCCTTGCTCAATAAGCGGAGTCCCCAGGATCTCTTCGGTCTTCTTGATCTTACCCCACGCAGCCCGGTAGGACATGCCCAAGTCGTCGGCGGCCTTCTTGAGTGACCCGTGCTCGTCTATCTTCTTCAACAGCTGAGCTCGGCCAAGACCGAACAGCAACCCGTCACGTGTTTCGAGCCACAAGCGCATCCGCATGACGGGGGCTGGCTGTTTGTTCATGAAGCCTTCCTCATTTCACAGTTTCTGGCATTAACCGCCAAATGGGCACTTCGGGAATGTGCATGTCTTGCATCCGAGACAGAGGCCTCCGTGGCCCATCATGGCCACGTCGCGTCTCGTGATGGAAACCCCCGCCAGCACACGGGGCAGAATGAGATCGAAGCTGGTGCTCTTGAAATGCAAAGCGCACGCGGGAACTCCGATCACGGCCATTTCACCGATGCGTGCAACCAGGATCATGCCTCCCGGAATCACAGGCGCGCCGTAGAGCAGCTCCTCGGCACCAGCGTCCAACAGCCCCTGCCGGGTGACGTCATCCGGGTCGACCGAGAGGCCGGCGGTGGTGATGAGCAGCTCGACTCCGTCCCGCCGGAAAGCGTCGATGCTGGAGGCGATCTCAGCGCGGTCGTCCGGAACGATCTTGGATGCGACCACTGTGGAGCCGAGCTTCTCCAGCTTGGCCGAGATGATCGGCAGGAAGCGGTCCTCGATGAGCCCCTGGAAAACCTCGTTGCCCGTGATCAGGATGCCCGCTTTCAGCTTGCGCAGGGGCAAGACTTCGAACAAGGGAGGTCCCTCGAGGATCTGGCAACCTTCCAGGAAGTCCGCACGGGGAAGAAGCAGGGGAATAGCACGCGTGGCGGCAACAGCCCTGCCTTCGGCGACGAGGGTGTAAGCCCTGCGACTCGCGCAGATGACGCCCGGCACGCTGTTGAAGCGGAGGAGGCGATTTTCGTTGACTACGAGCAGCCCGTCGTATTGAGCGAGGAGGTTGACGCGTCCCTCCCGCGGTTGACCACCGGCATCGATCCCCGGGCCGGCCATGGCGCGCGCAAAGGTGCTCGCCGCTTCGTCTTCATGGACCCAATTTCCCGATAGCTCGTTGTCTTCCAAGACGTAGACAGAATTGCGCCCCATCTGCTGCAGTCGGCACAGGTCTCCCACTCCGATCTGCTGGCCTTTCCGAAAGGCCGGTCCCTTGCTTTCCCCCGGAAGGATGCGGGTCATGTCGTGCAGGGCGTGCTTTCCAACGGCCTCGGCTGCCGGGACGGCCCTGAGAGGAGGCCGGTCGGCCTCAGTGCTCCGTCCGGGCAGCTCCATGGCCAAGTAGGGGTCTTCCCCCTGGCAGCCGCGGCAGACACCGCCATCCCGGAGCGGATATGGCTCGCCACACGACGGGCATTGGCCGATGGCCCCTCGACTCTTCTTTCCCAGGTGGCGCGCTTCGACCCGAATTTTTTGCACGGAGCAGATGTCGCTCCCGGCACGGCGGATTTCGTCGTGCAACCGTTCACTGTCCTGCTCGCGCTTTGGCCTCAGCTTGTAGAGCCACGTCTTGATTTCCGGCCATGGATCGAGCCGAAGCGGATCGACGTAAACTCGGACGCCTTCTCCCTCGTATTTCTCATAGAGGCTCACCGCGAATCGTCCCAAGTTGAGGACCTTGAGCCAGCCGTTTCCGACAGTGCATGGAGTCAAAATCTGAATGGCATCGGGAAGGCAAGCGGGGGTCTCGCTGATGGCATCGATCAGAATGCCGTCTTGCATGCGAGCGAGCGCGAGATCGACCATGAAGCCACCGATGAGGATCCCGGGAGCGGGATAGCCGTGGAACTCAGTCGCTTTCTGTACGAACTCTTCGTACGAGTAGGGTCCAATCGTCCTCATTGACAAAGCCTCGATTATGAAGTCAGCAGCCCCGCGCCATTTCTCGACGTACGGCACCTGAACGTCGAGCGGCGCATCCCGGGGCCCGGGAGTCGTGGTGTGAATGAGAGCACCACGGTACGGCGACGAATTATGTTTAGGTTAACATAGAGTTTCCTTTGTAGCCTCTGGGTCGCTTGAGTGTCAAGGTGCAATGGGGAGGCTCCGAGCTCGGCGGGCGTTCCTCGCTGGAAGGGATGAGGTTTTTGAGCGAGCGGTGGCGCTGGACGAACCTTGCAACGGGTCGCCCAGGGGGTCGGCCCGAGCCTGGCGAAGTGCGGAGGAATGCCGTCGGCTGGGCCGAAAGGACGGAAGACGATCACTTCTGGCGAGTGTGAAGGGAGCGAAAAAATAATGGAAAAAGTATTATGTCAGTCTTGACATCATTAAAGAAGCTATGGCATAAGAGAAACCGTCAGCTTCAAGTCACAATCCATCCCCTGGGAATCGGGCTTTCGGGCCCGATTCTCATTTTAAGGGCTCATATTTCCCAAGGAACCCAGCTGCTCCATTTGAGCGCTTCCTCTCCAAAGACTTCCCGGACCGTCCCGCCCCGAACGATCCGTCCCTCGTTCAAGACGAGCACGCGATCGGCCAAGTGGGGTATCTCGCTGAAATCGTGCGTCACAAAAAAGGTCGTCGTAGGCGATTCTTTGAGGAAGCTCCCGAGGTCTTCCAGGAGTTTGTTACGCGTGGGGTAATCGAGGGCCGAAAACGGCTCGTCGAGGAAGAGGATATCCGGCTGCAGG